>JAKAQT010000135.1 GCA_021819605.1 Thermoplasmata archaeon | reverse complement strand
ATAGCTGTAGTCGTTTGCTATTGCCGTAATAGATGAAACGTTTGTATTGAGGCATAGAGCAGCCAGCGGTCTTCTTTCGAAGGAGAAGTGACCTGTAAGTTCCGCAACAAAATGCTGGGCGTCTGCGGCTGAACCCCCGTTTCCAAATGTCACCAGCTTTCCCCCATTTTCAATGGAATCAACAATTCGACGGGCAATGCTTCTGATCTGTCCGGGGTTGATTTTAGATCTCGCTTCCATGCCTGCATTGATATAATCCTCAAGTGAGAAGTCCTGATACATGAACTGGCATTGTTAGCCACTATTATAATGATCCACTGATAACCGGAATTGATTCCTTCGCCAAGCAGTCAATGGTACGGAGAATGTGTTCCCTGAATAATTCCAGGGTCCATTGAAATTTCCCAACATAAGTGGGGATATGAAAGACAATTAAACCGGCTATTTGCAGGGACCACTCATGATTTCAGCAATAAGGCCGCAGTAACAACATCCTATTTCATAACGCAGGCATGACCTTTCCGGCAAGCGCTGCGAGGCTATTTCAGTTTACAACTTAAGACAAAAAATATGGAGTGATTAATCCTTATCTTCGTTCTTTTTCTTGAATCCTTTTGAAAAGCCTTTCCCGAAGCCTTTGACCACGTCTGCTCCTTTCTTGGCGACATCTCCCACAACTTCTCCGGACTTCTCTGCTACACCTTTCTTTTTGTTTTTATCCTCGTCCATAGATATGCCCTCTGTTAGCCATGGAGTGCATTGTTATATATCTTTACAAAACGTATTAAAGACATTTCTTAAGTTGTTGCTCACTAAACTTCCATACAGATATTATCGGCAGGTAAAATAGGGGGGATTGCTTTAATTCAGTGTGGAAGCCAGGAACTCACCAAATATTCCCGATTATGAAGATCGAGATTTCGTCATTGACGATGCCGAGGCAGACATGGAAATCAGGATAATCCATGAACTCCTTCCATCATTTTCCAGGTGGTCCGTTGATCTTGGGTGTGGGTATGGAAGATTATCAGGTGCTCTTTCCAGGAAATCCGGGAAACTAATACTTGTGGACTACTCAATGACTGGCATGAAAAGGGCCAGACAGAAGATGCTTGATGATGGGATACCAGCTTCTTTCCTGCTTGCTGATATTTCACACCTGCCGTTCAAATCTGACAGCATTGACACAGTAGCAATGTTCAGGGTATTCCATCACTTTAATGATCCTGCACTGGCAATTCAGGAAATAGTGCGCTGCATGAGACCTTCTGGACATATGGTATTCAATTATAATTCCTCAGACAATGCATCCATGATGCTGTTCTGGCTGAAGCAAAGAATCAATGGCGGAAACAGCCATCAGAAATTCCCGTTTCCACTGAAGCCTGGTACGCTTAGGGCCAGCCCGGAGGACGATAGAAGACCCATATATTTTCAGACGCATTCAACAGTGAGGTCTTTAATTCGGAAAAATGGCCTTGTGCAGTCTCATCGAAACTTTCATTCAGGAATGCTTGGAAGGGTTGCGTCTAAGAACAGTTTCTTTCAGGAGGCTGCCCGCGATTTGCAGACGCGCATGCTGGACAAGTGGCCCTCCAGATTCCTCTTCCCCAACAATTATGTGCTCTGCAGAAAGGAAGGACGTGATGATGGCACCGAGTTTCATAAATTGGAAGATTTGCTGGCCTGTCCTGTGTGCTCCGGAACTATTTTCATTGAAGATGACTCCATTGAGTGCGCGAATGGGCACAGGTTCACCATTTCAAACGGAATTTACGATTTCAGGAATCCCTCGTAATTTTCATCGGATAGACTGCTGGTTGGCACCGGGGAACTGCAACATGGAAATATCCTGAGCAACTGCTTCAGTTATTAAGTTAAAGCTGCATATTATTCGAATAATGAACATTGCATTAATATACGAATTTAAGAATTTGATTCAGAAAATGCTAGGAAAAGATAAGGAAGTGTATTATAGGATGCTGGATCAGGTCTTTTCTCGGGCTTCAGCAATATATGATGAGAGGATACTGTCTAATTTTGCAAATGTCAATATAAGAAACATTGAGATGTCCATACTGCTTTCATATTCATTCAGGGGGTGTGTTGCACTTGAAATTGGCCAGGGCACCGGGGAGGAATCCTCGCGCTATATCAAGGCAACAGGCAACAGGCTGGATGCTATTGACGTGTCCGGCGGCATGGTGGACTATTCCCGCATGAAAATGGCGAGGCTGGGATTTGACGGACTGTATAATGCCATACAATTGCCGGCTTCAGATATTGGCCATCTCAATAAGACCTATGATATTGTTTACAGCTTCAATGGGCTTATAAACACAGAACCTGATTTAACTGATCTGAAGGATGGGATAAACAAAATAACAAAACCAGGATCAGCCATCATACTGTCCTTCCGCAACACTTCCTGCCTCGGAGAGAATCTAATCAGGCTGGTTAGCAGAAGACCAAATCTGGGAAGAGATCGCACACTGGAAAGCGTGGATGTCCAGGTTGCCGGAGACAGTGTTCCTTCCATCTATTACTCTCTGGATGATGCCGGAAAGTTTATTCCTGAGTCTTTCAGGATCATTGGAATATATGGGCTGGCTGTGCTTCTTCCGCCTTATCTTGCCGGGATTGTGAAATCAGGGATGGCAAAAAAGATCATATCTGCCGCGGAAAGAGCCATCTGCTTTCTGCCTTTCTTCCGGACGCATGGAGATGAGATCCTAATTGTTGCAAGAAGATATGCGTGAAATCAAGATTGTCCTGCCTCCACCGGACCTGACAGAGATCAGTGCTAACTTCACGCTTGACCGTGGAAGAGTATCGGTAATCCTCACAGAAAGCAGGCGCAGAATCCTGAGAAGGAGGGCTGAACCCATAATAGACGGGATAACATACAGAGCAGCCAGATGTGACCTGGGAGAAACTACTGAAGCATTTCTGAGAAAGTACGGCAGAGAACACATGGACAGGTACTTCACAGGCAGGAAAAGAATTGCGTATATGCTGACTCCCGTGACGGAAAAACCCATAACCACCATTGGGGAAAA
>JAKAQT010000023.1 GCA_021819605.1 Thermoplasmata archaeon | reverse complement strand
CCCTTGTTCTCTTCAAATCATATTTCGATATCTCTTTCAGGTCGTTTTCATCCAGGCCCGGGCCGTTCTCCATGTTCACAAGTGCATAACCGCCGTCCTTGGTGATCCTGATCCTGACGATCATGGGCAAATTGTACTTCATTGAGAAATCCGTTATTGGTAAGTCCACTGAAAACGAGAATACCACCTGTCGGTTGAGCATCCCGTTGATCTCATCAATTATCATAGGGAGAATAAGCATCAGGATGTTAAAAAATTATTCATATGGTTTTTAAAATTTCCACTGGCTGATGGGAAGCCACATTTGCAAAGGGTGGCTTCAGTGGGACCGGAGGAAATCAGAAACTATTGAGAAGAACCGAATGGGCTGGTCTATGTATACCGGGTGGGGTGCATCCTGCACGATCTCCAGCCTTGATCCCTTTATGATTGAAGAGTACTGCTGCCCAAGAGAAGGCATCACCACATTGTCATTTGAACCCCATATGAATAGTACAGGCTTTGTGATTCCAGCCATCCTGTCCTTCTGATCTTCCACCCATGCAGGTGCAACGGCTATGATGCCATCCACCATATCCGGGATGTCCAGCGCTGCCATGACGGCCATGCCGCCGCCCATGGAGGCACCAAGTATGTATGCGTTCTTCAGCCCAATGTGCCCCATGTAGTCTTTTACAAATTCTGTGCCCCTGGATATGTCGCCTCTCTTTATGGCATACCTGTCCTGGGGGTCAGAGTTCCCAAATCCCGGATAGTCAGGTGCATAGACGTTGAACCCAAGATCGCCAAGATGCTGGAAAGCGCCCACATCCTTCCAGTTCCTGGAGGTGAACGACCATCCGTGGAGCAGGATTATGTTCTTTTGTGCCCCTGTGCCAAGTTTTCTGTGAAAAAGCGTGCCGTTGTTGAACTGCATGTATTCCTGTTTTATTTCATCTGACATGAATGAATATCACAATTACAGATTAAAAGTTGATGACACCGGTAGTGCAGGTGCCATATCATGAATGAAGACGTCAATCAATGGTGCGTGATCATGTATTTCAGGTTCATCCTGTTCCCCGAGAAAACAGCAGGTGGGATTTCCTTGAGTTCCCTGGAAACCACAGGCCGAAACTCCATTTTTCCCAGTATGTCTCTGTCTATGTCAACACCGGGGGCAACCTCATCAAGCCTGAGCCCCTTTTCTGTCAGGGTGAATACTGCACGTTCCGTGAAATACCTGACCTCCTTTGTGAATTTCATAGCCTGTTTCCCGCTGAAAAAGACCTTGTATACCCTGTTTACAAACTTAAGAACGTCACCGTCCGACCTTATGTTCAGCTTTCCATTTTCAACGGTGATGTCGCTCTTCCCGGCGGTGAACGTGCCTGCGAAGTAAACCCGCGGCGTACCCTCGGCTATGACGGGAAACCCTCCGGGACCTGTGAGTTTCCCAGGGATGTATGACGGATTCACGTTTCCATTCTGATCCACCTGGAGGAATCCAAGGGAAGCTGTGTCTATAATTCCCCCTTCATAATTGGAGAACATGTCCGGTATGGTGGAAAGGGCAAATGCCCCCATGGAGATTCCAAAGTCCGGGCCGGTCAGGGCAACACCGCCCCATGGGCCTGATTCCACCACACTGACAACATCCCTGGAAAGGCCTTCCTCCGAGATTATTCCGGAAAGCAAAGCCGGGACACCCACTCCCAGGTTGATCAATATTGGGGAACCCTTGCTGTTCAGCAACTGTATGAGTTCAAGCGCAACCCTTCTGGCAATAATCCTGTGCAGCTGAGGCGATTTGCCGACACCCATGTCTCCCAGCAGCCGGTCTGTATTTCCGGGGCTGACCCTGAAGCAGGCCCTTGGATCATATTCAAAGGAACTTGCCTGCCAGTGGTACTGGGGTGGGGATGTCACAACGTAATCCACCAGGGGATATGGAACCTCCACCTGCCTGGGCGAGAATGCCCCATCCGCCACAACCCGCTTGACCTGGGCAACAACCTTTCCCGGATTTGGCATGGCTTTGCTGGCCTGTGCTATGCTCATGACGGTTCCCCTTATGGGCTCATCCTCCATGCTGAGGTTTCCAAGCCGGTCTGAGGATGTTACCCTGACGAATGAAACATTTGGCTTCGGTGCCCTGTATATGAGGAATTCCTCCCCAGAGAGATCAATCTTCGTTGAATAGCACATCCTGTTTTTAGCGGCTGATTCATTCAGTGTGCCGGAATCCTGGTCCGGGTCCAGGAATGTGTCTATGCCTATCTTGGTGAGCAGCCCCGGCCTGCCGGATGCAACCTCCCTGAACCAGTAGGCGGTGATCCCTATTGGCCATCCATACACCTGGAACCTGTCCTCCAGGGTCATTTTCTGGAGATATGGGGAGAATCCCATGAAGGGAACGAGCATTCCTTTTATGAAACTGTAGTCACCAGATTCCGACATGTCCTTCAGCACAAGGTCAAGGGCCCTCCCGGGAGACGCAGGCAGTGCATCTGTCTCCAGGAATAAGGATCTCGGATGCCCCGTGGCCTGGTACTTTTTGTAAAGCTCCAGTATGAGGAATTCCGGTGTTGTTGCCAGGTTGAATCCGGAAACGGCAAGGACGCTGTCATCATGAATTTCGTCCAGATACGCAGTATCTCCTTCAGGCGATATTGATGGCCTCATTTATATCCCGCTTTCATCGGCAGGTTGAATAAAAACAGTGTGCCTGAACCGTTAAGGCACACCTAGAAGGGCCAAGACTAGACCTTGGATCTGTAGATGAGGTTGCTCAGGTGCTCAAGAATCTTGACAGCGTCCTCCTGCCTGGCTGTCAGTATGATCTCCGTGTCAAACCTGTATATCTTCTCGATGTTCACCTTCTGCAGCATGAGGTATTCCACCACAAAGAGTGTAAGCCCGGGACTTTTGGACGCATCTTCCGGAAGCTCTATCTTTATGAGGGCAAGATCGCCGTCATCCATCCCTCCCATGAGGCACTTGAATCCATGGGGAGTCCTTACCGCAACAATGGCATTGCTGTCTATCTCCTCAGGCCTTGACACAAGCTTCTCCTTGTACTTGTAATCCAGTGAGAGCTTGGAATTCCTCAGGAGATCTATCTGCTTGCCCCACGTGGTTTCTGGCTTTATCTGGGTGAGGCTCTTCACAAGGGTGTTGATCTTCACATCTTTTTCCGTCATGCTCTCCACAGTTGGCTGGATCTTCCTGGCAAGATTTGCATAGTTAACAAGGCCGCTCTTAATCATGGTGGCATAGAGCGGATTTTCCTTCACCACAAGTTTCACGGCATCATTGATCTTCGTCATGGTTATGTTATTCCTTGCCGACTTATGAATATAGCTCCTGATATATCATGGATTCCGTGGCATTGCTCACAACATGGCATTATCTTAATCATTAATTCTTAACAATAGAATTTCTGTGAGGGCATTTTCTGGAAGGAGAAAGTGAAAATACCGGCTATGGCAAAGCTTTAGCCGGGGAAATGCTCACCCCATGGTTGAAGGAACTCAAGTTTCTTTTGCCTTACGTTGTATTTACCGCCTTTTCGTACTTCTTTGCCAAGGATGGGCTCGTATTCGCATCGCCCTTTGTTTTCATGGGACTGAGATATCTCATAGCCGGGGCAATGCTGCTTTCAATATCACGGCGAATCATACTGACAAGGAGCCTCCTGTTCCTCTCAGCAGTAACAGTGACAAGCACAGTGTTCTGGGCATGCGGCCTTCTCTACGTTTCTCCATCAGAATCAGCTGTCCTGAGCTATTCAATGCCTCTCTTCTCTCTTCCAATAGCTTTTCTTCTGGTATCGGAGAAGCCTTCAAGAATGGAAATACTTGGAATAGCCATAGGTTTTGCCGGAGTTCTTGTATACGGCATACCGCTTTTTTCCGGCTTTACCCTGGTAGGAATGGTACTGACAGTCATAAACGCATTTTTCTGGGGCACATTCACGGTGTTCTACAGGAAGCTCAAGGATCAGGACCCTGTGGCAGTGAATGCAACACAGTTCATCGTGGGTGCAGGAATAATGCTTGCATTGAGCCCCCTGGATTTCCATCTCAGGATCACCACAGGATTTCTCATTGATCTCGCCTGGATGGGGACGCTTGGGGGTGCTCTCCAGTTCCTCCTGTGGAATTACATGATACGCATAAGCAAGGTGAACCGCATAACGGTCCTTGCATTCAGCGTGCCCATTTTCACCGTTGTGCTGGAAGCATTCATGACATCAAGGATTCCGGGAATATTCTCCATTGCAGGTGTTGCGGTCATGTTCACAGGAATTTCCCTTTCAAGGATCAGGGGCGGGATATCCGTTGTTGTGCCGGAGGGAAATGCAGGAAACGGATCATCCTGATATCTTCAGGGTGAACATAGGCAGGAACTGTTAATGTGTAGAGAACGCATGCATGCGATGGCGATCTGATTGAATGATTCAGTCTCAAGGAGGCTTGTGCTCACAACAACCTCCATTTCTGCATTCGTAACCCCGTTTCTTTCAAGTGCCATTGCATTTGCGGTCCCACGGATTGGTGTCTCATTCCACCTGGACTTCGTGCAGGTGGCCCTGATACCCATGGTTTACCTCATCCCTCTGGCCTCCTTCATGATATTCTTTGGAAGGATTTCGGACAATGTGGGGAGGGTGAGGATCTTCCGGGCCGGTCTTGCAATATTCGCCATAGCTTCCATTGCTGCCTCATTCTCTGCATCATATGCATTCCTCATTGCCATGGTATTCCTGGCAGGACTTGGCTCAGCAGTCTTGAGCACAAACTCAACTGCCATAGTGAGTTATGTGTATTCCCGCGGAGGCCGTGGCTTCGCTCTGGGCATCAATGCAATGTCTGTGTACCTGGGGCTGACCTTTGCCCCGTTTCTGGGAGGTATCCTCATAGAGTTCACCGGGTGGAGATCTGTATTCCTATTCTCTGGCCCAGTGGGCCTTGCAGCCCTGGCGCTATCAGCCGTAAGCATGAGGAATATTGAGATAAGGAGGAGTACAACAGCATCAGGGATCATGGGCCCGGCCTTCCTTGCCGGAACAATACTTTCACTGACTGCTTATGTAGCGCTTGGGGATGTGACAGGTTTCCTGAGATCAGCTTACATTCTGCCAGTTGCAGCGGTTTTCCTGATACTGTTCATAAGGTACGGCACACATGGGGCAGGTGAGGCAGTCCCGGTGGAGATGCTGCGGGGAAACAGGACTTTTGCCGCATCAAATCTCACAGCACTTCTCAATTATCTCAGCACATTCTCCATAGTGTTCATTTTCTCAATCTACCTGCAGGTTATACTTCACGTGAGCCCCTTCATGTCCGGCATACTGATACTTCCTGAGCCCGTGTTCATGGTCGCACTGTCGCCGGTTGCAGGAAAGCTCTCAGACAGGTTCGGGTCAAGATCAATTGCTTCGGCGGGAATGCTGATAATAGGCCTCTCATTCCTGGGACTCTATTTCATTCATCCCCTCACCAGGACAAACATACTTGCCCTTCTGGGAATAATTGGCATAGGGTTCGGTTTATTCTCGGCACCAAACACAAATTCCGTAATGGGTTCAGTATCACGGGACAACTCCGGGACTGCATCGGGATTCCTTGGAACAATGAGATTTACAGGCCAGCTGTTCAGTATTGTTCTTGCGACAATGATAATATCCGCCTACATACCAAGGTCGCTGACGGTGGGCATGTTTTCCGGCACTGTTGTTACAATAACTCCCCAGTATTTCAGCAGCTTTTCTCAGGGATTCCGCACCGTGATGCTCATTTCGGCCATACTAAGCCTTGTTGGTGCTGCCACATCCCTCCTGAAGAGCAGGGGGCGGTGAATCGATAGAGATTAATACTGTACAAAAATTCAATTCAATGGGAGGCAACCGGAGAAAGATGCAGGGTTTCGGCAGCCTCATGGCATTTTCCACTGCTGTGGAACGTCTGGCCGGAAGGAAATGGGGCAGGATCGCCACCGAAATGATCCCTGTACGTGAATCCGCAGGGCGAATCTCTGCAGCAGATGTTTATTCAGGAGAGAATTCACCGTCATTCAACAGGAGCGCCGTGGACGGCTATGCCGTGATATCATCGGACGTATCCGGAGCTTCGGAATACAATTTCATAACCCTTGAAGTGAAGGGGGAGATTGAGGCCGGGCTAACCCGTACAGCATCCATAAACCATGGTCAGGCATATGAGATATACACCGGAGGGGAGATGCCTGAAGGCTCAGATGCAGTGGTTATGGCAGAATATGCTGAAAGGTCCGGAAATTCCCTCAGGGTGTTCCGGTCCGTGAGGAAGTACGAAAACGTGTCACGTGTCGGTGAGGACATTTCCAGCGGCCAGAAGATCGTCGGCAGCGGGGAGATCATCAGGGCACAGCACATAGCGGCCTGCATTGCCGTGGGGATAGAGAAGCTGGAGGTCTTTTCAATCATGGAAATGGGCATAATCTCAACAGGAAATGAGATCATGCCGGGAATGGGCGTCAGGAACACAACCCAGCCACTGCTTCTGTCTTATTTTTCATCCGCATACATGAGGACGGACGATCTGGGTGTTGTGCCGGACGATCCTGCAGAAATAAGGTCCGCCATAGAAGAAGGAATCGGCAAGCACCACATTCTGGTCGTGACTGGCGGCACAAGCCTGGGTTCCAGGGACATTGTGACTGATGTGCTTGACGGGATGGGCGAAATGGTATTTGGTGGAGTAATGATAAGGCCTGGCCGAACCATATCACTGTATGATGTTGGCGGGAAGCCTGTATTCTCAGTGTCTGGCCTGCCCGTTGCCGCAATGATCTCCCTGGAGGCATTCCTGGATCCGTACCTGGCAATGCAGACAGGACTGAAGCGCACCAGAATGGTGGTAAGGGCAGCCATGACAGAAAGAGTTGCCAACAGGGACGGCATGAGGTCATACCTGCGTGTCAGGGTCAGGAACACGGAGAATGGGCTTGTCGCTGACCCGTTGCGGATTACCGGGTCTGGCATACTGTCGTCTCTGCTCCTTTCAAACGGCATCACCGTGATTCCGGAGAACAGGGAGGGGCTGGAGGAAGAAGAGATCGTGGACATAACGCTCACAGGAGATGTTTACTGATGGCACTGATATTTCACAAGCTTGTTGGAATGGAAGAGGCAAAGCGGCTTGCTGCCGAGAGCATTGGCAGCATAACCGGATCAGAGAGGATTGATGCCGTGGACGCCCAGGGCAGGGTGCTGGATTCAGATATATTCTCGGGCATGGATTCCCCTCCCTTTGACAGGTCAGAGGTGGACGGTTTTGCCGTAAGCTCGCAGGACGTGGAGGGAGCGGACCAGGATACGCCAGTAACGCTGAGGATCGCAGGTTCGGCATCCATAGGGGAACCTGCCCTTGAAATGCATTCACCCGGCACATGCATAAGAATTGCCACGGGTGCCGTGATTCCAGTTGGGGTGGATTCTGTGGTCATGGTTGAGTACACCCGCCAGAAGGGAGAGATCTTAGAGGTATTTCGGTCAGTTGAGCCCGGGGAGAACATCTCCCAGGCCGGATCTGATCTCTCCAGGGGGGAACTCATCCTCAGGGCCGGCACCACTGTGGGATCAAGGGAGATTGCCGTGCTGCACTCGGTTGGAATACGGTCAGTCAGCGTCAGGAGAAAAATGCGGATTGCCATACTTTCCACAGGGAATGAACTGCTGGAGCCCGGTAATGAACTGATTCCCGGAAGGCTGTATGAATCCAACGGCGCTGCGGTGCAATCCATACTCAGGCAGTACCCGGCTTTCCAGGCCACCTACCACGGAATTGTGAAGGATAACAGGGAAGCAATCCGGAAAACGGTAGCAGAGCTCTCCGCGGAAAATGATGCCGTGATAACAAGCGGAAGTACATCGGCAGGGGAAGGCGACATGGTATACGACGTTCTTGCGGAGTTCAGGCCGGGCATTGTTTTTCACGGCGTGGAGGTCAAGCCGGGAAAGCCCACGCTTCTCTCCATGATGGGAAATACACCGATCATAGGCCTCCCCGGTTTTCCGGTTTCTGCCATCATGGTATTTGACACAGTATTCCTCCCTGCTCTCCTGAGGGCATGCGGCATGGGGAGGAAAACAAGGCAGGTTTCCGCCACTGTGCCCGTCAGGTTGCACCTGGCGCAGGGAAAGACAAATCTTGTGCCGGTGAGCCTGATCCAGAGGGAATCCATGGTGGCTTATCCTCTCCTGGGCGATTCCGGATCGGTTTCCAGGATCATGAGGTCCGACGGCTATATGTCGGCATATGGCAACAGGCCGTACATTGAAGCCGGAGAGAGGGTCCAGGTGTCACTCTATTCAGACGATGTGCAGGTTCCAGACCTCACATTCATTGGAAGCCACGATATTGCCATTGAATCAATATTCCGGAAAATCTCAGTGAATGTCAAGGTGATCAACATTGGCTCCACGGGAGGAGTTGAGGCAATGAGGAGCGGGGAAGCGGACCTGGCGGGAGTCCACATACTGAATCCGGCAAGCATGAAATACAATGATTTCTCCGCCGATCATGATCTCATGGAGAAGGCAGAACTTGTTAAGGGATACACCAGGGAACAGGGAATACTGGTCAGGCCGGGAAATCCTCACGGAATAAGGTCGCTGGAGGACATAGTCTCCCATGGGCTATCATTTGTCAACAGGAACCCGGGATCCGGTACCAGAATCCTCATAGACAGCATGCTTTCGTCATCGGGCATAAGCGGGAAGGACATCAGGGGGTTCACTTACGAGGTAAAAACACACTATGCGGTTGCCAATGCCATATGGAGCGGCAGGGCAGATGCCGGTGTCGCAATACGGCAGGCTGCTGTAATGTACGGGCTGGATTTCATACCTCTTGGAAAGGAGGAATACGATTTCCTCATTCTCAGGGAGAGCCGGAACAGGCTTTCGAAATTTCTTGAGGTCCTCGACAGCAGATGGTTCGCCGAGGTTCTTGGCAAGGATTTTACGGGATATTCCCGGTGATGCTACTTGCGGTGTGATTCCCTGAAAATCCTCTCCATTGGTTCCATCATGGCTTCCACAATCTCCTGCACCATGCCATGCAGCTCAGGAATTGAGAGGGAGTATCCGGGCAGCGTCTCCATGGACCTGTTCAGGATCCTGCCATATATGCTGAGGCCCATCTTCCTGAATTCGTCCTGGATCTCATCGGCCTGGATCAGGCTCAGGGCATCTGCGGTGGAGACAAGGAAGAATCTGGTCATTTCCATGTGATTCCACACATCCTGTGCAAGTTTCTGCCACTCCTTCAGGATTGCACCGATCCTGTCGCCTCTGATCCTGTCCCTTGCGGATATGAGGAACTTCAGGTCGCGCCCCAGGTGGTTGTAGAAATCCCTTTCCAGAGAAAGGAGGTGCATGGTGGAGGACGATGCCGGCGTATCCCAGACAACATAGTCATACCTGCCGGAATCATGAAGGTCAACTATGCGTGATATCATGAACTCTTCCCCCACACCGGGGCTGCTGGCAATGTGATCAAGTATCTCAGGGCCCACATCGGCAAATTCCGATATGATGGCGTAAGCCTGGTCGCCATACCGGGATTTCCATTCCTCAGCAATGTCAGACTCAGATATCTCCATGACTGTTATGTTGCTGATGTCCCTGGTGAATATATGCCTGAGTGACGGCATGTAATCCGTTGAAACCAGCAGGGTCTTCCCATGATCTGACAGTACCCTTGCATATGCGGCGGAAATTGTTGATTTCCCGACTCCTCCCTTTCCAACGAAAGCCTCAATCATACCACTGAATTGCATTTCAGCATATACGGAATGGCTTTCAACTCACTGCATGCAATAAAGAACGGATAGACATCCGGTGTCAGAAAAGCGTAAATATGATATTCCAATGTTTTCAAGGCAATGATCACGGTAAAATATTATGCCAATCTGAGGCAGATAACAGGCATGAAGGAAGATTCCATGAATTATGAGGAGGCAACGGTGGGCAAGGTTGTGGATTCCCTCTGCGATCGCTATGGGGAACCGTTCAGGAAACTTATGCTTGAGGATGGAAAACTCAGGGGAAATGTCATAATACTCATAAACGGCGTCAACGTAATTTTCGGAAAGGGGTTGCAGGAAGTCATAAAGAGCGGGGATTCAGTGGATATATTCCCTCCAGTGGCAGGAGGGTGACTACAGGGAGTAGTAGTCCAGCCCCAGCCTCTTTATTGTCTCCTTTGTGGGTATTCCCTTTTCGTCCCAGCCCCTGACCCTATAGTAGTCCTTCAGCAGGTAATCCATCGGGAACGTGTTTCCCTTGTTTGGTCCCTTTTCCAGCGCCTGCTTCAGGAACCTTTCCGGAAGCCTGTCCTGCTCAGGCTTTATGCCTGCCTTCAGGTTGAAGAGCCTCTCAAGGTTCCAGGTTCTTTCGGCAGCCAGCATGATCTCATCCTTTGTGTAGTCGAAGGCCGTGACGTCGTTCACAAGTGCCAGGTAGTCATCCAGGTTCAGTGCAAATGACGGGAACTGGCAGAGCCCGGATGAATCCATGACCTCAGTGAAATCCTGCACGTACTTCACCAGCGCAGCCTTGCCCTCCTTCTCTGTGGGTTTGGATACAGGCTCCACGCCAAGTATCTCATTGGAAATTGTGTATGCCCTCATGTGGGAGCCGCCGATGTTGCTTGTGGCGTATTCCAGGCCAATTCCGTAAGCTCCCCTGGGATCATACGCAGCGATTTCCTGTCCCTTGACGCTCATGGACGCATTCTCATCGCCGTACTTGCGGGCCAGCCTGAGGGACCCCTCAGCCAGGTCATTTCCGAAATCCTTGCGGTAGGCCAGCTTGGCAGAGGCCTCAAGGATGAAGGATGAGTTGCCGAAGACTGGCTTTGTTGGGCCAACAACGCTGTCGGGTATCTTCTTTTCGCCGTAGAGTTCCATTGCGGCAGAGAAAGTATTTCCGGCCGTGATGGTATCGTATCCGAGCCTGTCAGCGTTGTCGTTTGCTGCTATGACTGTGTAGAGATCGTGGACGCCTGAGTTGGGGCCCAGAGCCCATGTGGATTCATACTCAGGCCCCTCCGTCTCCCTTTCATTGTATCTGGATACCCTGCCGCATGCGATGGGACAGGCAAAGCATGGCGTGTTCCTTATGAGGTAGGTGTCGGCCAGGGTTTCTCCACTGACCATGTCTGCAAGCGGGTCATTGCCCGAATCCATGTAATTCTTTGTGCCGAAAATTCCAGACTGGTTGATTATGTTCACAAGGACCTCTGTTCCGTAAGCAGGGAGGCCCTGGCTTGTGACCGGATTGGCCTTGATCTTCCTGAGCATGGCTGAGAGAGTGTCCCTGTACTTTCCCGCATGGCCGATCTGGGGCATCTTTCCTGTTGATGCAACAACAGCCTTCAGGTTCTTGGAGGCCATTACCGCTCCAACACCATTTCTTCCAGCAGCCCTGTGCTTGTCATTCACAATGGATGCGAACTTTACCATGTTCTCTCCTGCCGGGCCTATGCATGCAACCGAGACATTGACGCCGGTCTCGGCCTTCAGTGCATCATCGGTTTCAAAAACATCCTTCCCCCACAGGTGAGTCGCGTCCCTGAGTTCCGCCTTGCCGTCATGGACATAAAGGTACACAGGATGGTCGGCCTTTCCCGTGAAGATTATCATGTCAAAGCCAGAATGCTTCAGCTTTGCCCCGAAGAACCCTCCGGAGTTGCTCCTGGTAATTGTGCCTGTGAGCGGGCTCTTGGTCACAACCATGTATCTTGCGGCAGTTGGGGAGCTTGTGCCGGTCAGGGGGCCGGGAGCCATGATCATAACGTTGTCAGGTGATAGGGGATCGACCTTTGGATCAACCTCATCAACAAAATACCTTGTTGCTATGCCCTGGCCGCCTATGTAGTCCCTGGCCCACTTCATGTTTGTGTCCTCAATGCTTATTGAACCCTTTGAGAGATTTACCCTCAGAAATTTACCGGTATATCCGCCATAACTCATGATACCACTATAAAACTAAACCAATCTTAATATATACAGATTTGCCTGCACTGGAAAACACGGCAACAGCGAACGGAAAATGCGGTCACACCTGCGGATTTTATTATCAATTTCTCCACAATTCACATCATGTCCCGTTGAACCGGCCGGGATGAATTCTTATCCTCCTGCTGCATGGATTCATGCCTCAGGGGTTTCAGCAGGCCGGAATTCAGGACCAGGTATTTTCCGTCCGGAGTTCTGGAGGTCTTTATGAAGTATTCCTCACCGCCAATGGACGCCAGAAGCACGCTGTAATCAGGTGATTTCCACCATCTGTAGCCATACCCGCCGGAATCTGAGAACCCGATTGATTCATCGCTGGCCAGGTAATAATTTCCATTGATCCTGACCATGTTCCCGTAGTGGAGCATTGCTACGCTGGACGCTTCCTGCAGCTGGCTCAGGGATGTCACGCTCTCAGTGATATGCCCTGCATCCATGAAGGTTACGGAATCATATCCGAAGTCAAGGTCGCTCTGGTCATGCGTGACGTATATTATGGAAAAGGAGTATTTCTTCATCAGGTCATCCAGGCGTGAGAGTATCCATATCCTTGCAGACTGGTCCTGCATGGAGAGCGGTTCGTCCATCAGGAGCAGGGATGGCGCACTTATGACTGCCCGGGCCACAGCGACCCTCTGTGCCTGCCCCCCAGATATCTGATCGGCTCTTCTCTGCAGGATATCCTCAAGCCCCATACTCTTAACCATGTCATGGAATATTTCCAGGCTTCCGCCTGCGTGCCGTACAGGAAACATGAGGTTCTTTTCCACGCTCATCCCCGGAAACAGCAGGAGATCCTGCGGGATATACGCAACGTGCCTCTCCCATGATTTCCTGTCCTCAGAGGGAACGCCATCAAGCAGTATGCTTCCGGAATCGGGCCGGAGTATGCCGCACACATTCTTCAGCAGTGTGGTCTTGCCTGATCCGTTTGGGCCCATTATGAAATGCTTCCCCGATGGCAGATCCAGATGTTCAACTGAAAGGGCGAAGCTGCCGCGCCTGTATTTCAGTCCCCTAATAGACAGCTGCATTCCTTCCTCCCATGGCCCTGAGAATAGCCATTGCAATGATGCCGGTGATTATGAGGATACTGGATGATGCTGCGGCATCTGGAAGCCCGCCCCCAAGGAACTGGCTGTAGATGAACACTCCTGCCAGCTGGGTGAAGCTCGGGAAGATATAATATGCCACAATGAGCAAAGAGCCCACTGCTGAGATTGCGCGGGCCCAGGACAGTACTATGCCTCTTGCCATTGGTTTGATCAGCATGGGCACGGAAAGCAGCAGGAAGCTCTTTGAATCGCTGATTCCAAGTGTCATGGCCTCCTCCTCATACCGGAGTATCTCCTGCCTGTAGCTCACTCCAACAATCCTGATTGAATATGCGGAGGATACGAAGAGCAGCGTGATGATCACTGCGAAAAGCGAATCCTGGAATGTATATCCGGGGAAAATCCTGGCAATGGCGGATCCCACAGGCATCTGTGGTGCAAATGTTATAAGGATCATGATGCCTACCACGGTGCTTGGAATCATTATGGGAATCTCCACCAGGCTGTCGGCAATCCTGTAGGGAACGCTATTCCTGCGGGCCATAACGAATGAGTACGGGAGAGCCAGGAGCACGGAAATAACTGCAACTGCAAGTGCGATGAGGTAAGTGTAGTATATGCTGGCAAGTATTCCGCTGCTGGCATCCCCAACGAGAAAACTGAAGGAGTTGAATGTCAGTATCCTCACTATGGGCAGGATCAGGAAAATAAGGTATGCTGCCATGAATGGAAAAAACAGCAGAAGAAGTCGGTTTCTCATGGGATGTTACATGCAAGGCTAACAAAATAATGTTTCCGGAACATCCAGGAATCAGTCATAGGCTGAAGCCGGAATGTAGCTCGGAATAGGCTCGACAACACTGCTCAGGTATGAAGGGATATTGGACATGTGATATCCGAATGCCACCGGAAGGGGATCGAAATCGCTGGCAGCAAGAGTGTGCTGTCCGTATCCGGTCACAAGATCGTAGATGTAGGCGGCAGCCATGGATGGGTTGGCGGTTCCGTTCAGGATAGTGGCCGCGTACAGTATGGGCGCTCCAGGAAGATTGCCGATGTTGTCGTCGGGAGTGGTTGGGCTAGCGGTTGGACCAGTGGAATTGACCATTCCATAGAACAGGACATGGTCTTCTGTAATATTTCCAAGGTTGATCCATGAACTTAGGCCATTGGATCCGTCAGGAGCCTTGAAATATGACAGGTTCTGGTTTATGGCCTGGGACTTGTAAGTAAGCGCATAGTCTGCGGTTCCAGCCTCAAGCAGGCCGTCAAGCCCTATTTCAACCGTGGTGAGCTTTGTGTAACCCTTGCTCAGCATGTATCCGAACACCTGGCTGTAGAGCGCCATGGAATCATTTACAGGATAGTTTCCTCCCCAACTCTCTGATGCCAGTGTTCCACTGGGACCAAACCAGCCGTTCCAGGCATGGTTGTACTTCATGTACATGGTGAAGTTGTCGGAGAATGCCTGCTGCACGTACTTTCCGTAGGTCACATTATCCCACCCGGTGTAGAGCAGCCCTGCAAGTTTGGTCATCTCTATCGCCTGGAATCCGCTTGGGTCAAGCTGCGAAGTTGATGCCGCTACGGTGACATTTTTGGCGGTGATGTTCTGAAACCAGAAGGATCCGGTGGGAATGTTATATTTGTGGTTCAGCCATGTGACTGCCATCTCATTGGCTGAAAATATGACCATCCAGTCTGTATATTTTGGCATCAGGTTGGCTGGAATCACCCCAGCCGATGCCGATATGAACACAT
>JAKAQT010000134.1 GCA_021819605.1 Thermoplasmata archaeon | reverse complement strand
CTGGACGAGATAGACTCGGGCCTTGACGTTGATGCTCTGAAGCTGGTTGCCGAGGAGATAAAGGAGTACCATAACGAATCTGTAGGTTTCCTGATTATAACACACTATCAGAGAATACTTAAAGACATCAGGCCTGAATTTGTGCACGTTCTAATGGACGGCAAGGTAATAAGGAGCGGAGACCACGAGTTATCTGACAGGATTGAAGAAGAAGGTTATGAATTTATAAGGGGTGTATAAAATGGAAGTTGAATACTCGAAAGAGGAAGAAATGGAAAAACTTCTTGAGGATCTCAGGAAGTCAAGTGTCAGAAAAGAAGACTGGGAATTTCATGATAATCTCAAGCCTATCTATTCAACAGGAATAGGGCTGAACAAATCAGTTGTAGAGGAGATATCCGAAATTAAGAAAGAGCCTGACTGGATGAGGAGATTCAGGCTGAAGGCCCTTGAGATATTCCTTTCAAAACCCATGCCAACATGGGGACCAGACCTTTCCGGGATAGACTGGGAAAACACAAACTATTACAACAGGCCGGATGACGTAAAATCAAAGAGCTGGGATGAAGTCCCAGATCAGATTAAGGATACTTTCACAAAGCTTGGAATACCTGAAATGGAACAGAAGTACCTGGCAGGATCAGTCGCGCAGTACGACAGTGAAGGGGTGTATCACAACCTGAAAAAAGTCTGGGAAGACAAAGGAGTTCTTTTCATGGACCTGGATTCAGCGGTAAAGGAACATCCGGATCTTGTCAAGAACTACTTCTGCAAGGCTGTGCCTGCAACTGACAACAAATTTGCTGCATTGAACGGGGCCGTTTGGAGCGGTGGTTCTTTCCTCTATGTGCCGAAGGGTGTGAGAATTGACATGCCCCTGCAGACATACTTCAGGATGAATGGGGAAGCCACAGGGCAGTTTGAGCACACCATAGTGGTTGCAGACGAAGGCTCCAAGGTACACTACATCGAAGGATGTACCGCACCGAGATGGGACAAGGACTCACTTCACAGTGCAATTGTTGAAATATATGCACACAAGAATTCTGAGGCAAGATACACAAGTGTTCAGAACTGGTCAAAGAGCGTTTACAACATGCCAACAAAGAGGGCCTGGGTCGACGAAAACGCAAAAATGGAATGGGTCGGTGGCTCACTTGGTTCAAAGGTGACAATGCTTTACCCGTCTTCGTATCTCAGAGGCAGGAATGCTTCCACCCACAACCTGAACATTTCCCTGGCTGGCCCCGGTACAGTGAAGGATACAGGTGCCAAGGCCATACATCTGGCGCCTAACACAAGTTCAAGAATAGTGGCGAAGAGCATCAGCATAGAGGATGGAAAGGCAATATACAGAGGCCTCCTCAGGATGAATAAGGGAGCCGTGCATTCCAAAAGCCATGTGCAGTGTGACGCTCTTCTTATAAACGACGAGTCACAGAGTTTCACATACCCGCATGACGAGATATATGAACCAACAGCAACATTCGGGCATGAGGCAACAGTAGGAAAGATAGGGACTGAGGAGCTGGCATATATGAGGTCCAGGGGTCTCAGTGAGGATGAGGCAAGTTCCATGATAGTGCTTGGCTTCCTTGACGATGTCATGAAAGAAATCCCCATGGAATTTGCTGTTGAGATGAATCGTCTCATAAAACTTGAAATGGGTAAGCTTGGATCTGTGGGATGATATTTCATGGAGCAGTATTCAGACAGGCTTAAAACAAGACTGAATGATGATGCCTACGAATTCAGGCGTGAGTCATTCATCTCATTTCTTAAATCTCCCGTAAGAGATTACAAGGAGAGCCCTACAGTCAAGGATTACGTAGAAATAAGTGAATCAGAGCTTGAAAGAATGGCTAATGGCGAGCCGGGAACACCATTCTCATTCAGTCAGAATAAGTATACTGGAAATATTATGGTTTCAGGTACGGATCTGAAACTAGACAAATCTCTTGCTGAGGCTGGAGTAGGCGTATTCTCTCTATCAGGATTCAGGAGAAACGACAATCCTGAGCTTTTCAAAACTGTATTCTCGGAGAGGGGAAGAGAGAGAATAGAATTCCTGATCAATTCAGCATGGTCTCAGGGTCTTGTTGTCAATATACCTGCCGGAAAAAATGTAAGTTTAACCAGCACTACAATCACAGCAGCTGATGAATCCGGAGCAAGAAAGACTGTGGTTATTTGCGGCGATGACTCCATGGTCGAATATGCAGATAAGTACTTTACTGAAGGCAATGGAAACGGTGTTCAGGGCAAAAACATATATTTCATTCTTGGTAAGAATGCAAAGGTAAAATATATGTACCTGCAGGACAAGGCCAGTACAGTTACGGACATTACATTTGTAAGGCAGATTATGGAAAAGTATTCTGAGTTCAACTTTTACCACATAAATCATGGTTCAAACAAGGTACTGTTCAGTGATGAATCCGTTCAGAACGGAGACAGTTCCGACTTCCGTGTCTATGGTGTCAATTTCTCATCAGACAAACAGAAGATGGACATAAGGGACAGCAGCTTCCAGGTTGGGAAGAAAAGCACTGCTGAGATCTTTGTCAGGGGAGTTGTCACTGGATCGAGTTCGACAATACACCGGGGAAACATAGATCTGGAAGAGGTGTCTATAAACTCGTCAGGTTTCTATGACTCAAAGATACTTCTTCTTTCGAAGGATGGCTATGCAAACAGTAAACCTGGCCTGATGATCAAGAACAGCAACACAAGATCAAAACATGGTTCATCTATCAGCAACGTGGATCCTGAGCAGATATTTTATCTAAGAAGCAGAGGAATTGACATAAAAACGGCAAGGAACATAATCACAGGCGGATTTGTTGGCTCCATGATCGAGAGGGCAAACAACAAGGAATTCACTGATAAGATAAATGAGTACGCAGAAAGTCTTGATATAGATGCTTACTTCTGATGAAGTAAAACAGGACTTTCCAATTTTTGAATCCCTCGGCGACGGTTATGCCTACCTTGACAATGCCGCTACAACACATAAACCCCGATCCGTGCTTGAGGCGATAAATGATTTCTACTCCAATCAGAACAGCAACGTTTACAGGGGCATATACAGATTAAGCGAGGATGCTACGGACTCATACTATAGGGCACGCAGAAATATTTCAGATTTCATAGGTTCCAGAAATCCTGATACTCTAATATTA
>JAKAQT010000022.1 GCA_021819605.1 Thermoplasmata archaeon | reverse complement strand
TGAGGGAAAGCCTCGGATAGGTGTATAAGGGAGACAGCTGCCATATAAAACGAACCATGATTCAGGAGAATTTACGCTAGCAACATAGGTGTTGAACAACTCCCATTAAAATCCTCCATTTGAGCTATTCTTCTCTTGATTTCCCTTCAGTTTTCTTTAATTCTGGGATTTCACCTCCTTCTTTGCCCTCTGATTTATATAGTCATACACCCAGATCCTCTGGTATCCCTCAGCTTCCAGGCCTTCGGTGGATCTGCTTACACAGTTCTCACCGAATTTCCTCTTGACTGCTGAGAATATTCCTTCAGTACCGGGCCATCTCATGCCATAGTTATTCTCTTCTGCCCACTGCCTGTATCCCTTTTCCTGGTATTCCCTTACGGCTTTCCTGCGGTATTTCGATCCTCTGTGGTGATCAGTGGAGGCATTCTTCCTTATCTTTATGATAGGAGATGCACCAATGGCATGAACAAGTGTGAAGAGATCATTGGTGTCGAATGCGCCGTCACCATAGAATTCTGTAACATTTATTCCTTTCATGACTGCCTCCCTGACATGCTTCTGTGCAGTCTCAGGCTCTGATGGGCCTGTCCCCTCAATATGCGCTTCAATTCCCATGATCCTTTTCGTTCTTACATCAGCGGTGATTATGACAACAGGATGCTTCCTCCTCATGGCATCAGGATCTCCATATTTCGTTATCCTGTAAGATCCGGCATTGTTCGTTTTCATTCCTGTTCTATCGGTGCCGATCTCTGCATATTTCATGCCTGATATGTTCAGAAATGATCTTATCCAGCCTTTCCATGATCAGTGGGATATGATTCGCATTCATATCCCATCAGTATTGACAGATAGATAAGGTTCGACGATTGTAGAACATTCTATAAATTCTTGGATACCCTATAAAATATATATAAAGAGTATTAACCAAGGCACGACATTAAGATAGGTGTTCGATGCATTAGATGAAAGCAAGTTAAAGCGGGTTCATTTCAGGATCACTGCTCTTTCTTCGGGAGGCAGTTTTCTTGACGGATATGATATATCTATAATTTCAGTCGCCATCCTGATCCTGAAGCCACAATTCTCTCTGACATCTGTGGAAATCACGCTTCTTCTTGGTTCCACAATACTGGGAATGATATTTGGGGGAGTACTTATTGGATATATAACAGATCTGAAGGGAAGAAGATATGTGTATCTGTGGGACATGGTATTTTTCATACTTTTCACTGTGCTCTCGGCAGTTGCATCCGATTACCTTCAGCTTCTTTTTTACAGGCTCCTGCTGGGTGTTGCAATAGGTGCAGATTATGCAATAACACCAACAATCATAGCTGAATTCTCGCCTGTAAAACACAGGGGAAAACTGCTCAGTTTCTCCGGAGCAGCATGGTTCATAGGAGCTTTTGCATCTTATGGTATTGGCACTGTTCTCATACCTTTCGGAAGCATGTCATGGCGATACATGTTCCTGATTGGGGTTATCCCCGCATTAATCATACTCCTTCTGAGACGTGATGTGCCGGAATCCCCAAGATGGCTCCATTCACATGGGGAGAACGAGAAGGCCAACGCTTCAATGAAAGAGATCGACAGAGATGCTCATTTTGAGGGGCCCCAGATGTACAGCAAAACAAGGATCGGTGATCTCTTCAGGAAAAAATATATTGCCGCCACTGCCTTCATATCTGTTTTCTGGTTTGCACTTGACGCGGTCACTTATGTCATAGCTCTGGATGGGCCGTCGATTCTTCACGATCTTGGTATATCATCAGACGCAGCATCCGGATATGCCACAATCATTGCACTGCTTGCAATAATCGGAGCCGTGATAGCTATCTCGTTCATCGACACAGCGGGAAGGAAAAACCTTACAATGATAGGTTTTACTGGCATGGTGATCACTCTCGTGCTGGCAGCGATCCTCTTTCATTATTATCCCGTCGTTATATATATTGTGATGCTGTTCGTTGTATTTGAGATCAGTCAGGAACTCGGGCCAGGTATAACCAACTCCATATATCCACAGGAACTTTATTCCACTGAGATAAGGTCCACTGCACAGGGCTTTGGGACCACTGTCAGCAGGGTTGGGGCTCTCTTCGGCATATTTGTCTTTGCTTTCGTCTCAGGTGCTTACGGAATCACAACCGGAATGATATTTCTTGCGATTATTTCCGCCATGGGCCTTGTGGTTACTTTGTGGCTTGGAAAGGAAACAGCTGGGAAATCCCTTGAAGAATTGAACAAGACCTAGATTCCATTACTGGAGTTAATCAGGCTTAAGACAAGGTCAGGTCGATCGGAACCTATTGCATCCACGCCGGCGTTTAATGACTCCATGATTCCTGCAGCATCGTTTGGAGCCCATACGCTTACTCTCAGACCACCTTTATGACATCTTTCAACATAGGATGCCGTCAAACCTTCATAGTTTATGGAAATAGTATCGCAGCCACACTGTCGAACCATTGACACAGGGTCCACTGGAAATCCTGCAATAAGAGCCCCGCACATACTGGCAGGAAATTTCCGCTTCATCAGGAGCAGGGCGTCATGAAAGAATGAGATAAGTACGCTCCTACTGAGGAGATCAGGATTCATGGTGAACAGCTTTATAATAGAGCTGACGGCCTCCATAGATTTCAGTTCTATCACCACTGGGATATCTATAGCTTCAAACACATCCTCTAGCATCGGAATGTTTTCTCTTTCATTTAGTTTCAATTTTTTCAGTTCTTTGGCGTTTAGGTCCTTAACCTTGAGATCAATTCCGGCCGTTCTTCTCAAGTCGGGATCATGTATGACTGCCAACTGTCCATCCTTTGTCACCTGAACGTCACATTCAACTGCATCAACACCAAGTTTCTCAACTCCTCTGAATGCGGATAGTGTGTTTTCCACGAATAGATCTCCGCCTCCTCTGTGGGCTATTACGAGAACATCTCTTCCCCCGTATCTGTGTGTCATGAAAGCATAAATGGGACTATTGATATATAGAATGTGCAGCATTTTTCCATGAAGTGGTAACCCCCGAATTTATCCTATCCGCAGACCATACGATTCAGATCACTGCCCTTACAAAGGTGGGGACCAAAATTAGACCGGCAATAAAGGTAACTTTTCTTCAGCAAAGATCTACAATATTCAACCGAAATTTACAAAGCGTACGATAATCTAGTGACAGATCTAATGAAAATTCATTCGGCACATATATCATTGCATACAATCCAATGATCACTAAAAACAAAGAAACTGTAGCCAAGTCTAGGAAGATAAAGGAAATTGTCAATTGTCAAATTGCGAGACGGTCCGTAAATAAATATTGATTGTAATTCCCCCAATTTGAATCTCAAGTGTGTTAGAAAAAAATAGAATAAATAGGCTGAATAACGGTAAATAGTCTATGTCAGGTAAATTTAAACTAGCTGCCAGATTGGTCTTTTATGGAATATGAAGCGATGGATAATGCTAAATTAAGTAGCGTCCATAAGAAAATAACAGTACTTTCCATAGGTGGAACCTTTCTGGATGGTTTTGACATATCAATAATATCAGTGGCACTTATCGTTATGTCAAAGACTCAATTTGGCATTAATACCGCCCTTGGAAGCGGACTGATCGGGGCTTCAACAATAATTGGCATGCTCATCGGGGCAATTCTCTTTGGTTACATAACGGATCTGTACGGCAGGAAAACAATGTACATGTATGATATGGCTATTTTTATAGTAATGACAGTTGCAGAAGTTTTTTCCTTCAATTTTGCTTCTCTGTTTATAACGAGGTTTATACTGGGCCTCGGTCTTGGTGCGGATTACGCCATAGGCACGACCATAATAAGTGAATTCAGCCCCGTCAAATACAGGGGAAAACTGTTGACAACTAATGTCCTTTCTTGGTTTGTGGGAGCGGTAGCCGCAGCTCTTACCGGTTACATGTTGCTTCCACTGGGAGACGAATCATGGAAATATATGTTTCTTGTTGGCGTTATTCCAGCAGCAATTATTCTGGTCCTAAGAAGAGATGTACCAGAATCAGTCAGATGGCTGGCCAACAAAGGAAAGGATAAACAAGCTGAAAGCATTGAATATAAACTAACCGGCAAAAGCGATGATCTGAAAAACATAAGTAGGGACACCAAGAATCCTATACGGGATCTTCTGAGCCCAAAATACTTCAGGAGTTTACTTTTTGTTGGTATATTTTGGTTTACATTTGACGCGGCATTCTATGGAATTTCAATTTTCAGTCCTACGATACTGGAATTTCTAGGATTTACGAAACGGTTTGCTATTCTCGGTTCTGCAGCGTTCGATTCATTGGCAATCCTCGGGAGCTTTATCGCAATTCTTCTCATAGACAGAATGGGAAGAAAAGCAATTACCATTATTGGGTTCGCAGGAATGGCAGTCTCTCTGGGCATATTGGGCGTCATAACTCATTTCTATTCAACCAAAGCCGAGTTTCTTGTTGTGGCTGTACCAATCTTTATACTGTTTCTTATATTCTACATAACGGAGGCAGTAGGTCCCGGCTCCACAGATTTTGTGTATCCTGTTGAATTATTTCCAACTGAAGATAGAGCAAGTGCCCAGGGTTTCGGTACGTCTGTCAGCAGAATTGGTGCCATTCTGGGAATAACAACATTTCCAATTATCGTGGAAAGTGTAGGATTCAGTTTCAGTTTGTTTTTATTCACAGGGCTTTCGATCATGGGTCTATTGGCGACAGTCTTCCTTGGTATTGAAACCAAAGGCAAATCCCTGGAGGAAATCAATATGATCGAGGAAGAAGGACCAAAGAAAGTTTCGTCTTCAGCAGATGCAAAATAAACACAAAATTCTTTAAAATTCTAAATCGGCTATGGGTAATCTTACTCTTTCATTCTTCCTCGCATTAAGAAAGTTGAACGTTTCAGTGGTAAGATGGACCGGAATCATCATCTTCGCTTTGCTTTCATTGAAAACATTCATTGCGGATGAATAGGTTGAATGTTTCCAGAAGGCTGCCGTTTCTGCATTATCATCTGCATAGGTCATTTCATGAAATAACACATCAGCATCCTCTGCAGCTTTAATTGCATTTTCTGTGAATGCCGTGTCACCACTATAGGTTATAACAGTCCCTTTGTATTCAATCCGGTATATGTTATCGTCTATAATGTGGTTGCCTTTGAACGCTTCTATGTAATCGTACTTAGACTTCTCGATATATTCAGTTTTCATATCGTATGGCTTTTTCTCCCCAGAACTTTCCTTAAAGGTTGAATTTACTCTAAATCTGCCATTAAAGGGTGTGTTGTATAATTCAAGAATTTTCTCAGTGGCTGATTTAATGCCATTTGGGCCGATTATAGTAACGGGCTCCCGCGAATGATTGATTGTCCTGTACCATAGAAATTCCGGGATACCGCCAAAATGGTCGAGATGCATATGGCTTATGAGAACCTCATTTACTGAACACGGATCAATATGATTTTCCAAAAGAGACTCCAGTGTGTGAGGTCCGAAATCCAGCACAAACTTTTTATCTATAATCATAGAAACGTTTCTTTTACCTGCTTCCAAATGCGATGACCAGTTTCCAAGAAATTTTATTTGCATTTTAGTTACCTCTTACTACTTATCCACGGTTAAAAATCCATTATAACGGTTAATTCTTAACCGCTTTGCCAATAATCTATATTGAAATCTATGGTATCTATCAATAAAAAAACTGCAAACAAAAAGTGATGTTGTGGCATCACCGCTTTAGAGCTAAAACAAGTTTTGGCACTATCTGGAAAAGGTCGCCCACAATTCCGTAGTCTGCCTCCTCGAAAATCGGGGCGCTTTTGTCCTTATTCACCGCCACCACAACCCTGGAGGTTCTCATTCCTGCTATGTGCTGAATCTGCCCAGAGATGCCAAGTGCAATGTACAGTTTTGGCTTCACTTTCTTTCCAGAAAGCCCAACTTGCCTGTCCTCGCTGAGCCACTGATAGTCAAGGCACACGGGTCGCGAACCGGCAATCTCACCATGCACAGCTTCAGCAAGCGGTTTTACTTTCTCGATGTTCTCCTTGCTTCCTATTCCCCTTCCCACAGATACGATAACCTGTGCCTTCTCTATGTTAACGGAACCAGCCATCTTGTCTATCCTGTTGACTGTGGTAATTTTTGAGGCAGGAAGTTCCACTATCACGAGCTCAGACTTCCCCTGAGCCCTGGCTGCTTCCGAAATACCAGCCATCACGGTCAGTACCCTAGCACCGGATTCCTCCTCAAGGAGAGTTTTTCCTCCGTAGAAGAAACGCTTTGTGACAACCTTGCCGTCCTTGAAGGAAATGTCATTGATTTCTGTCATTGCGGGCAGGTTGAGTGCCTCCGACATCATACCCGCAACCTCTCGCCCCCTTACGGTTGATCCAGCAAGGAATAGATCGTATTTTCCATCGGTGAATATCTTTGATAGGGCCTGGAATATTGCATCAGATCCAGGATTGCCAGTAAGTTCGTACAACCTTGTGGCACCGTACTGGTCTACGCCTTCCATTACCGGGGAAAGTGCTGCTGCGTCGGCGTCAGCTTTGCCCTTAAGTGCCGACAGGATCTGGGCGATTATATCCTGGTTGTCAGAAAAAACAAGTGCCTTCATCTTATGGCCTCCTTTATTGCCTTTGAAACTTCAGCGACACCCTTGTCAACATCCTCAAACACAATGCGCTTCCTGTCGCTCTTTGGTGCCTTGTTTGAAATAACAACTGACGTGAATTTTTCCTTTGGCCCTGCAGGCTGGGTGTTTATGGGTTTCCTGCCGGCGGCCATGATCTGCAGGACAGGGGGAAGGCGCGGCTCATTTATCTCCTGAGCCACAGAAATTATGGCCGGTGTTTCGCCCATGATCTCAAGGTTGTATTCCTCAAGCGCCGATGTCACCTTTGCAGTTTTCCCGTCCATTTCTATCTTGATTGCGTTGCCAAGAAGCGGTTCCCCTGTTATTGCCGATATCTTTCCAGGAAGAAGCCCGGTATAAGAATCCGCAGACTGGTTGCCCAGTATCACAAGATCATGAGGTATGGATTTTATCTTTTCTGCCAGAACCTTTGCCGTAACTTCCGGATGGTTGCCATTGTAGCCGGTTAGCAGAAAGCCCTCATCCACTCCCATTGCATATGATTCCTTCATTGCTGCTGAGGATTTATCGGTTCCAAATATGATTGCTGAGACCTTCCCGCCATGCTTTTCCTTTATCTTCACTGCAGCCTCAATGGCATTCTTGCTGAGGTTCTCAACCCTGAGGGGAAGATTCTGAAGAATCGGTTCTCCTGTGCTGGGATCTGTTTTCATCTGGTCTATATCCGGTATCTGTTTCACAAGAACAATGACATTATACGGCATTTTATCACGCTTCATCCCAATAGCCTTTGCATATCTTTATACATTTCGTCGGGAACTGGCACGCAATGGCATCCCACGGAAGACCATAAAAACAGGAAAAGTTGGGCAATAAATGATTTATAGACTCTGCTAAATAACCACAAAAACTTATTTAGATCACATCGCACTTACAAACACAGTGATATGATGGATAAGGACAGAGAAGTATACCTGGTGCATTATAAAAGGACCGCCTTCTCACGGTCAAGACCAAATGCTCCGGAGAAAGATGTATTCAACAGCATAAGAATGGACGAGGCCTTGGGCCAGCTCATCAAGAATTCTGTCTCCGAGACTGGAGTAAAGGCCGAGGAGATCAATGATGTCATCACAGGATGCGCCATACAGGCAGACGAAAACTGGCTGTATGGGGGGCGCCATCCAGTATTCATGGCCGGCCTTCCATTCAATGTACCGTCAATGTCCCTCGACAGGGCATGTTCATCATCCCTGAATGCAATGAGCATAGGGGCAATGGAAATAATGACCGGAAATTCCGACATTGTGCTGGCAGGCGGCATGGAGCATATGACACATGTGCCTCTTTCCAACAATCCCCACGTGAAACCAAATATAAAGCTCATTGTCAGGCCGGAATATGCCAAATATGACATGACCACCTCATATAACATGGGGCTGACAGCCGAAAAGCTGGCAAAGGTGAAAAACATTGAGAGGGAAGACATGGACCGTTTCTCAATGGAGAGCCACAGGAAGGCAGCCAGTGCCCTTGATGAGGGTTTCTTCAAGGATGAGATTCTTCCCATCGATGTTGAAAAGGATGATGATTTTGTCACAATCGACCGGGATCAGAGCATCAGGCCAGACACCACCATGGAGGGGCTCAGGGCACTTCAGCCCGCCTTCGTAAAGGATGGAAAGATAACCGCTGGAAACTCTTCGCCTCTCAATGCAGGCGCGTCACTGACCATGCTAATGTCCGGGAAAAAAGTCCGTGAATACGGGCTGAAGCCCCTGGCAAAACTCAGCTCCTTTGCATGGGCAGCGGTTGATCCTACAATAATGGGACTGGGGCCTGTCCCGGCATCCCAGAAGCTTCTGAAGAATGCAGGGCTCAGTGCTGAAGATATCGATATCTGGGAGATCAATGAGGCATTTGCTGTTGTGGTCCTCAATGCCATAAGGGAACTTGGCCTTGATGAGAAACGTGTGAACCTGAAGGGAGGCGCTATAGCCATAGGTCACCCCCTTGGTGCGTCCGGCGCAAGGCTTGGCGGCACTGTTTCACGCCTGCTGAACACCGAAAAGAAGGAGAAAG
This sequence comes from Thermoplasmata archaeon, assembly GCA_021819605.1. Lineage (GTDB taxonomy): Archaea > Thermoplasmatota > Thermoplasmata > Thermoplasmatales > Thermoplasmataceae > UBA509. The sequence goes on along the minus strand of JAKAQT010000022.1, from coordinate 6,733 downwards.
CAGTGGCGACCTTATGTGTTGGCGGGGGCCAGGGCTATTCAGCACTCTTTGAGAGGGTGTGATCATGGATTTTGAGTTTCCCGAGGATATAGTCAAGGCAAGAGAAAAGGCTGCTGAATTTGCAAGGAAGGAGATAAGCTCAAAGAAGGCTCTAATGTACGACAGGGATGAAAAATTCCCGGAGGAACTGAAAAAGAAGGCCTTTGAATATGGAATTGTGGATTATACCAATCCCTGGTCAATGCTCGTGACCATTGAAGAACTATGCAGGGCTGACCCAGGAATGGGAATAGCTGCAACTGTGAGCCTTTTTGGGGCCGAGGTAATCATGCTCTTCGGCAACGACAGTCAGAAAACAAAATATCTCGGCGCGGTGCAGAATGGAGCGATGATGATGGGCCTTGCCGTGACAGAGCCAGGCGGAGGCAGTGACGTTGCAGGCATCAAGACAACTGCCAGGAAGGAAGGCAACAAATACATAATCAACGGATCAAAGATGTTCATAACAAACGGGGCCATTGCAGACTTCTTTGTCATGCTTGTGCGCACCTCAAATCCTGAGGATGGGAAAAGGCACCACGGCCTGAGCACACTCATAGTTCCAGGCAACCTTCCAGGCTTCTCCAGGACAAAGATCACCGGCAAACTGGGAGTCAGGGCGACAAACACGGCTGAGCTTGTGCTCAACAACGTTGAGGTTCCTGCAGAGAACCTCATAGGCGAGGAAGGTAAAGGTTTCTATTACATCATGACGTTTTTCAACATAAGCCGGGCATATGTGGCCGCTCAGGCTATTGGCATTGCCCAGGGGGCTCTTGACAGGGTGCTGGGATACCTCTCGGAACTGCAGTCAAAGGGTGCTTCGTCCAGCATCACTGAGGAAATCCAGATGACTGCCTCTGATATAGCAACACGCATTGAGGCTTCCAGGCTTCTGACGTACAAGGCTGCCTCATATCTGTTCCAGTTCAGGCCAAATCCCACCATAACCAGCATGTCAAAGGCGTATGCAGCGGAAACTGCCGTATTCGCCACGGAGAAGGCACTGGAGATCACGGGATATTCAGGCATCAACGGAGACCTTGAAAGATTCTTCAGGGATGCCAAGATCATGGAAATATGGGAAGGGACAAGCGAGATTGAGAAGCTCATTATCTGGAGGAATCTCATAAAGGAGACACAGGGAGGTAATTAAGATGTCAATGGAAGAACAGGATATACTGAGATCTGCAGTGATTGAGTTTGCAGAGAAGAATATTGCCAATTCAGCAGTTGCCATTGAGAGGACAGGAATAACGGACGATCTTGCCATCTCTCTTGCGGCACAGGGATTTCTTGGGGCAGCTCTTCCCGCGGAGGTTGGGGGAGCAGGCATAGACAGGCAGGGATATGCCGTGATATTGAAGGAACTGGCATCCTATTCCCCATCAGTATCCGCACTGGTACTCATAACAGGGTCCATTGCAGGCAGGTTACTGGAAGGGAAGGCAGGCAGTCTGCTTGGAAAGATCGCCACGGGTGAGGAAGCGTTCGCTGTTTCCCTGTGGCCAGCCACAGATAGAGGGGGAAACGCAGGGGAACTGAAGATATCCGGGAATAAGATAAGCGGGACAAGGAGATATGTCATTGGAAGGCCAGGCGGCTGCCTTGTGGCTGTCACCGATGACGGAAAACTTGTGCTGATGAAGAGCGGATTCAGCTTATCGGACGAGGATCATCATCTTTCCTTCAGGGGACTGAAGTATTCAGTGGCAACCATCGATTCCGGCGATTATGAGGTCATTTCCAGCAATGGAGCTGAAACCATGGGGAAGATTCTCTCAGGAATGGACCTGGAAATCTCTGCAATGGCACTCGGCATTGCAAGGGGGGCACTGGCAAAGACGGTGGACTACACCAAGGTCAGGAAGACCTTTGAGAAGCCGCTGAAGGACTACAGCACAGTTGCGAACAACATATCGCGGCTCATGTCAGAGCTCAGGATGGCAGAGATAGCCCTGCAGGCCTCAGGAGAAATGAATGAGACAGAGATGCTCATGCTCAAGGTTCACGCGACAGATCTTGCAAAAAGGGCCACGAAATATTCGCTGCAGTACCATGGGGGGTATGGATACATCGAGGACTTCGGAGTTGAGAAATTCTACCGCGATGCAGTGGGCCTTACAATACTTCTGGAGAACCAGACTGCGGACGGCATGAGGCTATCAAAGGAAGTGTTCGGGGAAAAATCAGGATACCTTTGAAGTCTCTTCCCCGACTTCCGGCGTGCTAATCTGCGGCTCAGGAGCCTGGATTTGAGCGGGTGCTGCTGTGGGGGCCTCCTGTGATTCCACTATGTAGTACCCATTGTTCAGTATGGCTCCGCCAATTAAGCCACCAATCACCGGGATTGCAATGTAGTCAACTGCAATTATCTTCACCAGGGGTATTGTTCCATTTGAAAGCAGGGAATAGAGGTACGGGAATGCATGTGCATTCAGGTAGGCATTTCCAAGGAACGAACTGATGGCGGCTATGTCTGAGAATGGCATGAAGAGTGCCATGAGAATTATGCCTATGGACACAACCACACCAGAAATAAGGGCAGACATGAATCCTCTGGCTGACCCCCGGGATGCCAGGCCGGCGGCAAAACCTGCAATAATCCAGCCGTATAGAGGGATCCAGCCAATCAGTATGAGAAGCAGGACTCCAGATATGATTCCTGTTGCTATGCTCCCATACATCAATCTTTCATTAGACATTTACAATGTGTTATCCTGTGGTCAATATATAGTTATGATCACGTAAAACATGAATCCATTGGAGATGAGAGACTTAAGCCGTAGTTTCAAAGGTTCACGGCTGTTCTCAAATTTCGCATGATATTACTTCTTCTCATGGGAATCCTGCTGCGATCTGAAATTTTTTGTCCCTTCCGTTATGCGGCCTTCTCTGCTGTAATGCTCTGTTACCTGAACCCATGTTAGAAAACAGCCGTCAACAAGCATCTAATTATCTTTCTCTGTCACTTCACTCACCCAGGTGACTCCCAAAGAATGTCAGCATCCTTTCCCAGGCGTCGTCGGCAGCAGGTTTGTTGTAGCTCATTCCAGTGTGGTTGAAGAATGCGTGGTATGTTCCCGGATAAATCTTCATCTCGAAATCCAGCTTGTGCTTAACCACATTCTCCACCAGCGCGGGAAGGCCGCTATTGATTGAACTGTCCTCACCCGCATATATGCCCAGCACAGAACCCCTGATCTTCGAGAGATCGTCAATATTCCTCGGATTTGCCCCGTAAAATATAAGGGAAGCATCAAATTTCATCTGCGTGGAAAGCTGAAATGCAAGCCCTCCTCCAAGGCAGAAGCCCACGACACCGGTCTTTTCCGGCTTGTAGTTCTTCAGGAAATGGTTCTGTGCGTCCTCCAGGTCAGATAGCATCCTCTTCTCCGTTTTCTCCCTCTCAAACATCACCTTTGTTACTATTTTTCTGGTGTGCTCAGGGAGCTTTTCAAGTATCTCGGAGACTGCCTTCTGATCCCCCCTCTTCTCTGGTGGAAGTGTCCAGAAAGGCCTCATGGCATCCATTATGTTCTCCTCTGTGAACAGTGCCTTCTCGTCCGCCCTTGAATACAGGTGGGGAGCAATGGCCATGTACCCTTTCTCACTGAGTTTTCGACAAACTGTCCTTATGAAGTCCGTAACTCCCCATATTTCCTGGATAACCAGGATTCCGCCTCCGACATAATCCTCAGATGGCATGCTGAGAAAGGCCTCAATAACGCTGCCATCCCCTGCCCTGATCTGAAGCTGCTCTTCCTGAACTTTGTTGCCTGTCATAAATATCACATGATATTCTCGATTTAATAATTATAACTTCTGGATACACTGTCAATATTTAGGCGGCTAAACATTAATCACCGGTACTGGCATGGAAAATTCTTATTCAAGATAAGCATAGATTATGAACATTGGTGATGTTTCATGAAGGAACTGACCAGAAAGGAAGTCAAGCAGATTCGGAAACTGATGAAGCACGGAAAGGATGTTCCGGAGATATGCAGCACTTTCAACATACCCCCGGAAGAATGGAGGGAGGTAGCGCTGAAGTACGAGCTATTTGACTGAACAATGAAATATCTGCAGGGTACAAGGTACAACCGTGAAAACAGCAAACAGCATTGCAGCATATTCTGTAAATATTCCATGTCATTATATCATAAAAACTGCTGCTCACACGCCTGTACAGAAAGGCAACCGCGGCATCTGGAATTTTTCTGGAAAACAATTTAACCAACCTGGGAATTCATAAGGGGTTTCAGCCTGATGAGGATAGGATTCTTTACTGCAACATATTATCCAACTCCAGACGGTGTATCCCACTATCTGAGGGATGTAAAGGCGGAGCTTCAGAAGAGGGGCCACGAAGTCCATGTGTTCTCATTCAATGGCGACAGAAAGGAAAGAAATGTGCATGTTCTCCGCTCGGTTCCATTCCCGGCATATTCACAGTACAGCATGCCAGTGAATCCCCTGCCATTTGGCCTTTACAGGAAGGCAATCAGGTTGAAGCTCGACATAATTCATATACATGATCCATTCATGGGAAGCCTTGGGTACAGGGTATCCAGATATACGGGCGCACCAGTAGTTGCAACTTACCACACTGACTTTGTCAAGATGCAGGAATCAGTGAACCTGCCATTCAGGGAGAGGCTCTTCAAAACCACGTGGAAATACAGCCTATTTCTATACCGTCGGTGCGATGAAGTGTTTGCGCCAAGCAGGAAGAGCATGCAACAGCTGAGAGATGATGGGGTTCTCCACACCAGAGAACTTCCTCTGTTCGTTGATACCGACAAGTTTGCGCCGGAAACCCGTGATTCTGAGACATTCTGGGTCCAGTATATGGGTAGAATCACCAGGGACAAGGGCGTGTTCAGGATTCTTGACGTTGCAGCCGCCATCGGCAGGAAGTCAGGCATCAGGTTTCTCATTTCCGGCACGGGGCCTGAGGAAAAAAATCTGGAAAAGGCCATAGCAGAAAGGGGGCTCCAGGACATGATCACCCTGACAGGCTATGTGGATGAGCCCCGGAAAATAGACCTGCTTCACAACGCCGGTCTGTTCATGTACCCATCCGAAACCGATACGTTCGGGATCTCGGTTGTGGAAGCAATGTCATCTGGAGTACCCAGCATAGTCCCACGGGGCTTTCCACTTGCACATTATGATGACATGGAGGTTTCAGGACTTATTGAGATGGATTTCTCAAAGCCCGACGAGATTGCACGGGCTGTTGAGATGTATTCAGCAGACAGGCAGTCCCTCAGGACTGTAGGTGAAGCAGCCAGAAAGTTTGTCCTTGATAATTTCAGCATGGAAAAGCACTGCGATGTACTCCTGTCAACTTATGCAGATCTTCTTTCAGGAAGGTCAATGAATTCTGCTTCAGGAAACAGGGAAACAACAGGAAGACTGCCGGTAAGGTGAGTGTATTGTCTGGGGAAAGCCGCTTTATCCTTGTAATTGCCGTTTCAGCCATATATTCTGTGGTGTCCGCAACTGTTGCAACATCAGTTTTCCTGACCACTGAAGCACTTGGCTACAGGATATCTCTGTTTGGTATTGTTGCCTATGCAGCTGTTATTGGTTCTGACATTGTGATAATGTACTTTTCTTCCAGAAGACTTCTGTATATGTTCAGCAGTGTTGTTGCAAACAGGCTTCCTTACCAGGGTCAGAACCGCAGTCAGGATCGGGGTGAACTGAATGAAGCCCTGCAGCTAGAGGAGCGGGAGCAGATTCTGGTTGATGCCATCAGGAGAAACGGAGGCAGCGCACTTCAGAACTCGCTTGTGGAAGTAACCGGAATGTCATCACCCACAGTTTCAAGGATAATATCTTCACTGGAAAACAAGGGGATTGTGGAAAAAAGGAGGCATGGAATGACAAACATCATATCACTCACCGAGAGGCGGAGGTCGTGAAATGGCAACATATTGCAACTTTGTGCAGCATTGAAATCCATTTCATTGAAATGCATTTCACACGTTCCTTAAGAGCCTTTTCAGCATAATCAGTATTATGAGGTCGTTCGGAGAAAAAATAATCTGGATAATAGTTGCTCTCATAGGGGCCATTGCAGTGACAAGCATTGTGTCATTTGCAATATACGGCAGGTACGGCTACACGTATGGATACGGACCATACGGCATGATGGGAGGCTTTCCATTCTATGGTATGTATATCATAATGCCCATAATGGCCGTGATTTCAATCCTGGTCGTCATACTCTTCTTCCGTTACATTTTTGGTGCCATGGGGGACCACATGGGTTATTCATGGAATGAAAGGAGCCGGGCTGAGGACATACTGAAGGAGAGATATGCAAGAGGAGAGATAAGCCAGGAGGAATTTAACAGGATGATGGAGAATCTCCGTTCCCACTGAAAACACCTGATATTAAAGTCTGGAAAAGAATTATTCAGGAATTTTTTTAGCATGTTTCTAGCTATCTCTTATTTTTCATTTTACTTTTATGTAATTTCAGCAAAGGATTCCATGAATCCTGGAAGCCTTGATTCAAGCATATTCATCAGGCAACATCTGCATATCAGTCACTCACTTCTATGAAAAAAGTTCTATGACATTCATGTCATGGCATTGGCCTTATTTATCTTTCCTTCATTGCCACTTCTCTTCAGCCTCTCCTTCTGAACATTCCTGAGCTCATTCATGCGATCTT
>JAKAQT010000021.1 GCA_021819605.1 Thermoplasmata archaeon | reverse complement strand
ATCTCGTACTATTTCTGCAATGAAACGTGCAAGGAGACCTTTGAAAAGAACCCATTGAAATACACAAGATGAGATTCATTCACTGATTCTGGCTGCACGCCGAAAATACTTTCCATACAACGCCAGGTAGATTGAGAAGTCGTATTCCTGCACATTATTTTCTACTGCCCTCATTCATTTCATTGCTGTGTGCGTTCCAGGCTTCCCAGCCGCCTCTTCATGTCACGTTCGCAGTTCGGGCAGCAAACATAGTAAGTTTTCCCGTTGCTTTTCACGGAAATTGGTGTCCCCCTGATCTCTGCATCGCAGTAATCGCAGTGCAGTGATGGATATCTGGGCACAGGGCTTCCAGTTTTCCTGTATGATACAATCTGCACATCAATTATTCCGGGATCCTTAACAGAAGCTATGTTTTCCAGGTAAACAAGGACCAGTGATGTACCGTCAATGAGATCGAATTCTTCCAGCACCAGATCATCTGGAATCACGGTCCCGCTTTTCACGTGGATCAGGGCGAGATCATTCTGGTCACTGCTTGATTCCACAGTGAACCTGTTGATCTCGTGGGAATCCACCATGCCATCGATGATCTTCCGGGCGGTGATCCTGCTGATTCCCAGTTCCGCTGCAATATCCACAACGCTCTTCCTGGAATCTTCCTTCAGCATCATGAGCACTCTCTGTTCAAGTTCCCTGGATTGCTTTTGCATATTGTTATATTTTACAGGTAATATTATACATTGTGTTCTAAAACAGATTATGAATTATGCCACCATACATAATCATGAAATACATAATGGAAGTGGGATGAGTGCCCACTGACCCTGTTTGCGGCATGTTTGTGCCAGACAATTCCACCCTGAAAATGGAGAAAAATGGCAAGACCTATTACTTCTGTTCCAGAGACTGCATGGACAAGTTCATGTCTCCGGAAGACCAGATAAAGAGGCTGAAAATGCGCCTTATTGTCGCATGGCTTTTCTCTCTGCCAGTCCTCCTGTTGACATATTTAACGCATTTTTCGGCAAAGGATTACGTTCTACTCGCTCTGGCACTCCCGGTACAGTTTTATGCAGGGCTTGGCTTTTACAGCGGAGCCTACCAGGCCATAAAGAACAGGATGGGGAATATGGATATACTCATATCCCTGGGAACACTCACAGCATTCTTCTTCTCCCTGTTCATAACGTTTTTCAGGAATGCCATTCCCGGTTCAGGCGTATATTTTGATGCCTCGTCATTCATAATCACACTTATCCTCACGGGAAGCTTCATAGAATCAGTAACAAAGAAGTCTGCGGGTGATGCTGCATCCAAACTGCTGGAGATAATGCCTAAGACCGCCCATCTTGTGACGGATAGCGGTGTAAATGATGTGCCCGCTGATCAGGTGAAAGCCGGTGACAGAATAAGCATACGCGCTGGAGAAGTCATACTTGCCGATGGCACTGTGGATGATGGAACAGGCGATGTTGACCCATCGGCCATAACAGGGGAGCAGGAGCCAGTAACCGTAAAGCCTGGTGACCGTGTAATATCTGGCATGAGAAACATGAACGGTGCCATTACAGTTCATGTTGAAAAGGCAGGGCAGGATTCCACCATATCCAGAATCTATGACATGCTTCAGGCAGCGTCCTCAGGCCGTGCCAAGATACAGAGAGTTGCGGATATTTTCTCAACATACTTTGTTCCGGTTGTACTGATTTCTGCTGCAGTCTCTGCCATCACATGGGCAATGATACTGCGTGGCACAGGCCTGGACATTGCCATTCCTGTACTTGCCTTTGTTTCGGTTGTTGTAATCGCATGCCCGTGCGCCATAGGGCTTGCTGCACCAATCGTAATGCTCATCACTTCGTCAACGGCATCATCGAGAGGAATACTGTTCAAGAATACAAGTGTCCTGGACAGGCTGTCCAGAACAACCATGGTGGTATTTGACAAGACCGGAACTGTCACTGAATCTGTGCCCTCAATAGCAAGGATTGAGACCAGCATGGACAGAGGTGAGTTTCTCTCACTTGCATATGCAATTGAATCCCATTCAAATCATCCTGTGGCAAGAGCCATAGCCAGATATTGCAGGGAACATGGGGTATCGGAATCTGCAGCGTCGGATGTTTCTGAAAAACCCGGATCCGGGATTCAGGGAAGTGTTGGCGGCCGCACTATCATCATGGAAAGGTCCAGGGAAACCACAGGATCCGCTGTTTCAATGTCGGTCGATGGTGTGCCCGCCGGTACCATTTTCATGGAATATAAAATTCGCCCGGAAATGTCGGATGTTGTGGCAAAACTCCATGAAATGGGGATGAAAGTGGCCATGGTATCAGGTGACAGAAGTGATGCTGTTGAATCGGTCGCAAGAAGCACTGGAATAGATATCTACGAGAGTGAATGCACTCCGGAAGAGAAGGCAGCCACCATACAACGCTATCAGGAAAAGGGAGAGTTTGTGGCTTTTGTGGGCGATGGTATAAATGATGCTGTTGTCATGGAAACTTCCGATGCCGGCATTGCAGTGTCAAACGCTTCGGACATAGCTATGGACGCCGGAGACCTGATTCTTGCCAGGGATGATCTAACTCTTGTTGCGGAAGCCATGATCATGGCGCGGCTCTCCATGAGGAAGGTCAGGCAGAATATCGGGTGGGCCATAGGATATAACACCATTCTCATACCTGTTGCTGCCGGCATACTGGTGCCCGCCTTCGGGCTTGGCATCTATTCCTTCCTGCCAATGCTATCTGCTCTTGCAATGGGACTCAGCTCAACAAGTGTGGTACTGAATTCCCTCATACTGAAGCGGTCCTTCAGGATCACTTCCTACAGCGGTCCCGTGAGATCGGTCGTGGCTTCAAAAGCATGATGGGAAACACCTAATCTTCTGGATCCTTCACTGCTGTACCGGCAGTTTTCCATGAGCTAGGAGCGCCCCCCTGGACAAATGCCAGATGATTCAGTGCCTGATGTGTGGCATACCACATTACAGGCAGCATCACAAGCCATGCAATGATTGAAAATTCAGTCTGGCCGGAAAGAGTGAACGATGGCCAGATTGCTTTCTGCAGCCTGTCTGTTATGTAAAAGATTGTCAGGGGAAGCAGGCTGAATATAACTGTTATGTATTCGTTGAATACATACCTGTCATTTCTATCCAGTATTGAGTAAGCTGCACCCAGAAGAATCCCCGCACCAAATCCTGAAATGGTCATTACACCGAAAATTGAGGGTGAATGGTAAGCTGCCTCCGTCATGAACGGCAGGAACCAGACAACAGGGATAAGAGTTCCCAGAAATGCCATTCCAGAACTCATCCATCTTGAAGATCTGCTGTATGGAATTATGCGAAACAGCTCTACCATGAATACGTACCCAACAAGTACCATCAGCATGTTGGACAGGAAGAAAAACAGGGCGTACCTCTGCCAGGAATAGTAGATACCAATTGTGAATACAACTGGCACGGAAACCAGTATGAAGGCAACAAATGCGATCTTCAATGTTTTCACGCTTTTCCACGTGTCCGGCATGAAAAGAGTGATGTAATGTTTTCTCCTGTAGAGCCTTGAGACCAGTACATAAGTGCCAGCCAGCAGAGCTGCACTTACAAATATCATGGGAACAAGAATTTCATCAATCAGGAGTATGCTCACTGCCGGAAGCAGGGCAATAAAACTTTCACACTGGCAGCTGAGCGCTCCTGTCAATCCATAAACAGCCACGCCAAGCCTGTTGGAGAATGACTTATGGCCAGTCAGGTATGTGATTATCTCATGATAATTCTCCGAAACCAGTGCCGCTATTCCGAAGAATAGAATCAGTTCCACGGGGCTGAGTATCATGTTGATCTTTGTTGAAAGAACAGTAATACCGAACTTTTCCAGAAGCGGAACCTTTAGACCGATGAATACGAACATGGAGGCTGTACTCTCAATCGTTACCGGAAATCCAGGAGGCTGATTGGCCTGCCCCACTATACTCCCTATTACGACCATCAGAGCCAGAGTGATGAAGAATGTGGGAACCCTGACCTTAAGATCTCCGGTGTCCCTTATGGATAATCCATAATAAATCAAAAATAGCACCAGGGAGGATAGCAGCATGAAAAACTGTGGAAAGGCTATGAACGCAACAGTCAGGAATAAAAGGAATGTAAGTGTGAAGGAAGCAAGATAAAGCTGAAGTGGGTGCCAGTACTTCATGAAGACGGGCTGCAGAGCATAGAAAAGTGCCATTATTGTTACGATTATTGTCATAGAACTGATTGCAGCAGTATCAATAACAAGGTCCCCCAGCTGGTAGGCCATAAATATAGAAATAAAAAATAGAATAAAACTCAGCGAAAAAGCCAGTGCCTCCAGCGTTTTTTTCTGATTCAACATATGCTACCAAAAATAAGTGGTGGGTTATTTAGGCTATCATTCATGGTAAATGGTAGCCCTGTAAATTCTCAGAACTGCGCCGCCGATCAGCAATAGAACACCCAGCCCAATTGCGTATAGCGAAGTTTTGAACACGGTGTCAGGGTTGATCACTGAAATTTCGAAGAGTATGAATATTGCTGATGCTGTGAATCCAGAACCCGCCAGTGTGTAAGCATTCTTGCTCATGGGCTTGTAGACCTCAACGCGTTGCGTGAAAATACCTCTTGAAATCGCAATCACGACTGCAGCAGAGATTGCTGTTACCATCAATGTGAGTATCATTGAAACTGTGTACAGCAACGACGGCGACCGGATATCTGCAAGTATGAGTATCCCGGATCCAAATGCGGAAACTGCCATTATGGCCATGGTTGCAAAGGCCCATGGTGCATTCCTGACATGAATTTTTTCTTTTTTCATTGCATCTGCTATAACCCAGGTGAGTGTTATGATGGCAATGCCTGGCAGGAAGAAGAACAGCGCAACTTTCCAGTTAGCTATTGCGATTCCAGGGGTAAGTGCTCCCCACAGTGAAAGGCTGGCGAGGTAAACCGTGCCAAGAATCGCGAAGGATACTGTTATGGGCCTGTCCCTCATTTTAAGTGAACTGCTTTTATCCACATATGGCAGAATCAGGAGATAAACCAGCGGCATTCCTGCAAATATCACTGTGGCCCAGAATGGTGTTAAGGACTGCGCAAACTGGAAGTCAAGCTCCTTATAAACAAATAAGAGGAACCATGGTGGATATGCCGGGATACTGGCAGCAAGCGGGCTGGTTGGTGATACCTGGGGAAAAGGGGAGAACAGGGGCGGTACTCCTGGAAGCAATGCCAGAATGGATGGAACTATTATGATAATCCCGAAGGTCAGAAGCATAAGCTGAATCATGTATACGAGATTGTAAGGGTACCAGGGTTTGTAGCTCCCGTCATCATGATCAATTGCCGGAGCCTTATAGCCGGATTCTTCTCTCTTTGGCATGATGGTGTTGTACTCTGCCATGAAGAAATGCACCGCAAACAGGAGACCAATAACCGCCACGAGGATGATGTGCCAGGCAAGCATACGTGAAAACAGAGAAAGTTGAGTGCCGTTTCCGAAAAAGATTCCCAGGACCCAGTTTCCTATTACTGGTAATCCACCTGCTATGCCTCTTCCCACATCAGTGGCATCGGCCGAAAGTACGTCTCCGCTCATCGAATAGCCGAAAAATCCTGCACCAAGTGTCGTCAGAAGAAGAAGAACACCGGTGAGCCACTGGCTTTCACGTGGATGCTTGTAGGCGCCTTCGTATAGATTCCTCAGAAGGTGTATATAGATCAGAACCACCATGGCATAGGCACCGTAAAGATGGGTTGTCAGGATAAACGAACCAAATGGCGTGCTGGAAAGAAAAGCCTCTGTGCTTGCGTAGGCGCTTGATGGTTCATAGTAAAGCAGCAGAATAAGGCCGGTGATAACTTCATAGAGAAAAGCGAACATCACCATTGCGCCGGTCCAGAACCAGCCGCCCCCCTTGGATCTCATGTAATCTGGAACCTTACGTGGAATGGGCTGGGGTTCGTTCATTATCTTTTCAATCATGTTTTCCTTTTTTTCATTCGGCATAACTGCACCTCAGCTTGTAGGAGTGAGAGTTGTTATTTCGGTGTACGTTGAGGATGGAAGCAAGCTCCCTCCGCTCAAATCACTTGAATGTCCATATATGGTCGGTCCCACAAGGCTCGTAACACTGTATTGATCTTTTGAAGAATCATAGGCCAGAACGGTGTTGGGCAATGGATGAGTGGTAGGGCCGGTTACCACTGCAAATCCCTTATATGGATCATAAGTGCTGCCATGGCAGTTGCAGTGTACTTTGCCGGGATATGAAGATGATGATGGTGGATAAAAGTGTATTATTGGCGGGATGCAACCCAGGTGCTGGCAAATTGCACTGGAAGCTACCACCGACTTATATGGCCCAACGCCTCCCGACGATTTGAAAGTTTTGCCGGTTGCGGGTATGGTCACTGTTGTTGGATCTATGGCCTGATCGTTGTTGCTGCTGTCCCCAAGTCTTAGTAGAAAATTGGGTTCGTTCTGGAGTGGATAATCAAAGAGTACAATTGTTGAATTGTTCACCTTGAGATCGCTGGTACCGATCGGCTTGCCTGCCTGGGAATAAAGTAACAGGGTCGGAAAGGAGCTGAATGCCGAGGTAATCGGCGGGCTCACATTCTCCAGCACGCCCCGCAACGCCCCAATGCCACCGGCGGCGATTGCGGCCACTCCAAGGAACTTGAAGAAATTTCTTCTGTCCTTGTCAACTGGCTCATCTGCATCATTCTTTCCATTCATGGCATTTCACCAGATAATTACGATACAGTGATGGTACCCATCATCCATCCGGCGGTTGCCATTGCGCCATCCCATCCAGAAGGACCGGTACCACATGGTGCGTAACACTGCCAGTTAAGCGTTGTTCCACTGGTTTGGTTGAGATAGAAGGATGCATGGGTGACGGTTCCGCCACTTGGGTTGCTCCCGGCCCAAGACGGGATATTAACCGCAACATTTGAGCCGCTAAGGATGGTGAAAGTGTGAGTTACCATGTACCCACCGGATGCACCCCCAATCCAAGGAAGGGACTTAACGGCCCATCCAGCACCCTGGTTTATTGAAATTCCATTTGTAACATTGCTGGTAACAGTCGCATTTTCAGCTGCTGCCGTACCGTTGTAAATGTATTCCACTCCTCCTACCGTTCCTGTAACCTTTGAAAAGTAAGAATTATTCTGAACCCCCGTAGCAGTTGCGTTTCCTAATCCGGGTGCAACGCCACTGTCGTAATCAATTATGGTTAGGGATATCAGCTGGTGGCCTGGAAGCGTTATGCTTGCAGATGACCCCAAGGTTCCATTGGGTTCCAGTACAAAGAAAGCTGGTTGCCCACCATGATGCCCAATATATGAGTTGTTTCCGTGTATTGTAGCATTGTACCAGTTATTTGGAGTAATCACCAGAGTGAGTGAACTTGATGGTGGAGTGCTAGCAGCATGGACACTTGAAACACTGTCATAATAAGCGGCGCCAATGCCTATACCTGCAACCACTACTATTACAGCAATTATCGTATAGAATGTCTTTTCAGCAGACATGAATAGGAAAAAAAAACGTACTATTTGAATGTGTCTCCTCATCTGTTAGGCATCAAGTTAACGCTGACCTATTTCGACGCTGTTTGCTGAATTGATTATGGTCCATACTTCCGATTCTGTTATGTTCCCCTGTGAAGATAAGGAATGCACCGGTGATATACTGAGACTATAGCTTGCATCTAATGCTGACCAGTTGACCTGAAACACAATTGCCCAGCTGGATGATGAAGTGTAATTGAAGTAAACTGGCTGGAATGGCTTTGCAAAAAACTTTAGAAAACTCGCGTTATCCATAGTCACAGGCCGTATGTATGGATCTGTAAGGCCGTCGTAGCCCCACACACCATTTTTGAACATGTAATTGTCAATGAGTATATACCCAACTGAAGTGTAGTTGTAACTTGAAGAGTATGCGTTTCCCATGAGTTCATGCAGCACTGATGTGTTCACACCGGTTGAATTCCATAAATAGTAGATACTTTCGAAGCTGCTGGAGACATTATAGCCATTGAGAAGTAGGCCAAGAATATGGTCAGTTGCCACCGAATAATTCCTGCTTGCGTTATGATCAAGCCAGACAGCCGCATTATGATCCGGGATGTTAATCGACTGGTTACCTGACGGAGTGACAACCTTCTGTACCTGGTATGGAGTGGCGGCGGAGGATGCAAGAACCACCACAAGAAGCCCGATGACAGCAAATGACTTCACGTTGTTTATTCGCAGGGCCTTAAATTGCATATTGGCCCGCTTCAGCAGCCTTATCAGATACCCCTTCAGGTTTGCTTCCCGTGCTTCAAGTATCCGGATAGTCCGGGCGAATCCTCTCCTCTTTCTGAATCTGAAATCTGTAACAAGGGAAGATCTCGCATGCTGGAGAATGCCGTAGATTCCAATAGCCTCAAGTATGGATAAGGGTTCGAAAAGGTATTCAAAGTATCTTCCAGGATAGAGGATCATGTTCCAGGTGACAAGAGAATAAATAAAAGATATGAACATCAGCACGAGCCAGCCTGTGGTAACGTACTTGGCCCTTCCAGAGACCATGTTAAGACCTACGATGGCAATGCCGCCGTCCATTATCAGAGGCAAAATTGTTATTATGTCCCTTACAGAAAATGCAGGAAGAATCACATAGAGCAGAGGAATCGAAATACCAATGGCTGCAAAATAGATAAGAAGTGAAGCATAGATTAGTGGTTGGTACATCCTGTGTCGAGATACTTCAATCTTCTCAATGAAAGGCTTCAGTAGATTGGTTGGCGCGAATATTACAATAGTTATTATGAAGAAAAATCCGGCAATGATAACACTGGCTGGCAGATGGAGTAGGCCACCACTCAGGAAACCGCTAAAATTAGGGAAGAACACATACCAGTATGCGAAAATGAAAGCCGAAAACGGATAGAGGAAAGCAGCGTAACGGAGACGGTTTCTCAACCTTGGGTTGAGGAAAAGGCCAATCAGTGTGATCCCAACCACTGCCAGAACGTACATGTAAGTGGAGAGGGGATGTGACATTACCAGCAGGAAAGACGAAATCAACACTGCAGGATAATATCTCCAGTCATCCACATAGTAAAGAAAAAACAGAACTGTAAGAAGCCCAAAAAAATGGCCAAATACAAGGATGGATGAAATTGATGTCTGGAACACTATAATTGGGTTCAGAGCATCAAAAAGTGCCGCAAGGAGAGAAATGGCTGAGTATTTTGTAATCTTATATGCGATGAAGAATATGATTATTGAAGCAAGGCCGCCGAATATTGGGGGAATCTTGACCAGGAGGAGCGTATAGCTTATTCCCGTAACTTTCCAGAATGCAATTATTATCCAGTACATTACGGGAAAATCACCATATCCTGCACCTCCCCACGGGGAAGGGAAAGTGTCCATGATTTTCCCACTCTTCACGAACTCCTGAAGTATTGTATAATAAATTCCAAAGTCGTTTCCAATGGCGAAAGCCCTTAATGAAGGGAGTATTCTTATGAAAATCGCTGCAAGTCCAATCACCGATACTGCAGCAATGGTCTTTCTATCCATGTTTCAGGGAGGATCGACAACAATCATTATATTATTTTGCCTTGCTGGATAAATTGAAAAAGTGCTGGGAAATTACGAATTGCAAATAGTTTTATGCAATAAGACAATGTGAAATTATGAAATTATTAATCGATGGAGAATGGATCGATGCGGAAAATAAAGAACAGTTGAAAAAGTTCAGTCCGGTGGACGGAACACTAATGGGTGAATTTCCAGCAGCATCAAAAAATGATGTCGACAGGGCAATGGATGCGGCGTCAAAGGCCTTTGAATCCTGGTCAGCCCTTGGATCGGTTCCGCGTTCAAAATACATCTACAAAGCCAAGGAACTGATTGAGAAATCACGGAGAGAGTTGGAAGAACTCCTTTACAGGGAGAACGGAAAGATACCCATAGAGGCGAGACAGGAGGTAGACGGAGTTCTTGACCAGATGCAGTATTACGCAGAGTTCGCCAGAAAAATTACTGGAGATATAGTGGAAGGCGAAACCCCCAAGAGAAAGATCTTCCAGTACAAGGTCCCCCTGGGGGTAGTGGTGGCCCTGACGCCCTGGAATTTCCCGGCGGCAATGGTTGCCAGAAAGCTCGCCCCTGCACTGCTCACTGGTAATACCGTTGTGCTTAAACCAAGCTCCGATACCCCGTTTACTGCTGAGTGGATCGTCAAGAAATTTCACGAAGCTGGCTTTCCGAAAGGCGTACTGAACTTTGTTCCCGGAAGAGGTTCAGAGATAGGTGATTATATCGTATCACATAAAAAAGTCGCACTGGTTACTCTGACGGGTTCAACAGAAACCGGCCAGAGAATAATGCAGAAAGCATCGGCAAACATGTCGAAGCTCATCCTTGAGCTGGGTGGCAAAGCTCCGTTCATGGTATGGAAGGACGCGGACCTCAAGAATGCTCTCAGGACATTCCTTTGGGCAAAGTTCTGGAACGCGGGGCAATCCTGCATTGCCGCGGAGCGTCTTTATGTTCACAAAGATGTCTATGGCAAATTCATGTCAATGGTAAAGAAAGCTACTTCCTCAATTGTTACCGGAGACCCCAAAAAATCCGACATGGGACCACTTATTAACAAAGTTGCCCTGGGAAACATGGAGGCAATTGTTGAAAATGCAAAGTCAAGCGGATACAAAATTGATACGGGGGGAAGCAAGCCAAAATTGTCAGGACCAGCTGCAAATGGATACTACTTCCTTCCAACGGTCATAGAGGGCGTGGCGCAGGATTCGTCAGTATTCCAGGATGAGATATTCGGGCCGGTGGTGGGTTCCATGGAAGTCACATCCAAGGATGACATGTTCAAGCTTGCAAACGATTCAAAGTTCGGTCTTGCGTCTTACCTCTTCACAGCCGATCAGAATTTGATGTTTGACGCATTTGAACGGATAAGATTTGGCGAACTTTACGTGAACATGCCGGGTCCCGAAGCATCACAGGGATACCACACCGGGTTCAGGCTCACGGGACAGGCCGGAGAGGGCAGCAAGCATGGCATTGAGGAATACCTTAAACTGAAGAACATATATGTTGACTATGCAGGCGGAGACCTTCACATAGAAACCGTAAGGGAAGATCTTATCAAGGAATGACCACAGAATCCCTTCCATTTTTTACCTGATAAACTGGCCTGGCCGCCAACCACCATTTGTGGCCATTTTCTTATTCTCCAACTTTTAATCGCAAGTTAGTTGGAATAGCTCATCAAAAACCTGCCATGCGGGTGCCGGGATTTGGACCCGAGGCACGAGCTTGGCAAGCTCGCGTGTTACCAGGCTACACCACACCCGCTTAGCACTGTGATAGTGTGGTAAATATTAATTTTTGCGGAGCTTACAGGTAGGGCTTATTCATCTTCCATGAAGCTGCAGATAGCCCTGCTCTGTATGCCAGTATTCCGGAAATGTATGGCAGAACCTTAAATTTACTGAATTTTTATAAATTTAAATTCTATATATAGCTAGCTATTAGCTGACTCTGCTAAAAAAAATGTCTACTTTGTCAGAAAAAATATTGTTCTACGTACCTGAGCCTATTTCCGGCGGTACTACAGATATCATATTAAAGTGTTGCTGTATCAATAACAAACTTCAGCAATATTAAATATAAGATAGATACAGCCCCTGTTATTTTCGGTGTTAGAAAGCATTACGTCAAAGGTTGATTATGTTGCTCATGGAACTAATGTACTGGAGGGGCATTTCGCATACCTTACTACAAAAATCTTTTAATAATTGTAATCTTGTAGCATAAAATAGGTGATTCCAAGAATGATTGTATCTGAAGAGAGAAACAGGTATCCCGAGGTCAAGTTTTCTGCAGACTTCGAGATAAGTAAGAACGCACCGTTCAAGACGGTGGACGAATTCGTCAATGCGATGGGACACCTTATAACTCCAGACATGATGGTTATGAGGGTCACAGAGAGTTTGTGCCCTATTTGCGTTGATGACGAGAAGTTTGATCAGATGAGGATACCCGCAATAGTCTACGAGAATGCCGGAGAAGTCAAGCTCATAAAGGAATGCGCTGAACATGGAGTTACAAAGGAAAAATACTGGGAAGACTATGAGATGTATCAGGAAGCCAAGAAATGGCAGGACCCCGGTATCAGAATCCTGAATCCTCACGTTGCATATCTGGAATCCAAGATTGTATGCCCCACACACTGCGGTCTCTGCATAAAGCACAAATCACACACAGGACTTGGCAATGTTGTAGTCACAAACCGCTGTGACCTTTCATGCTGGTACTGTTTCTTCTATGCAAAAGAAAATGAGCCCATCTATGAGCCAACACAGGACCAGGTCAGGATGATGCTCAGGAGAATGAGGAACGAGAAGCCCGTTGGTGCCAACGCTGTCCAGATAACTGGCGGAGAGCCCACAATCAGGGATGACATCATAGACATAATCAAGATCGCCAGGGAAGAGGGGTACGAACACATACAGCTCAACACAAACAGTATCAGGGCTGCATTCGATCCTGATTTCCCCAAGAAGGTAAGGGCTGCTGGCTCCAATGTCATATATACAAGCTTTGACGGGCCAACCCCCAGATCAAACCCCAAGAACTTCTGGGAAGTCCCGGCCGCTCTTGAAAACTACAAGAAGGCCCCGCTGGGAGTCGTATTGGTTCCAACTGTCATTGGTGGTGTGAATGACCAGTATCTGGGAGATATCATCAGGTTTGGGCTCTCCAACATAGATGTTGTAAGAGCAGTCAATTTCCAGCCTGTTAGCCTTGTAGGAAGAATGCCTGACAGGATGAGAGAAAAACAGAGGATAACCATTCCTGGAGCAATCAAGAAGATCGAGCAGCAGACCGATGGCCTCATAGGCAGAGAGGATTTCTTCACTGTTCCTTCAACAGCCAAGGTATCTGACTTTGTTGAACAGCTGAAGGGCAAGGAGATGTACAAGCTCTCAATTCATTTCGCCTGCGGAATGGGTACGTATCTCTTCAAGGACGATGACAGAATCATACCAATAACCAGATTCATTGATGTGCGTGGAATGTTCGAGAAAATCGGAGAGCTTGCTGATGAGATAAAGGGATCCAACTTCAAGAGGCTCAGCAAGGCTGTAACTGTTCCGAAGCTGCTTCTCAGCCTGAACAAGTTTGTGGATTACGAGAAGGCCCCCAAGGACTTCAAGCTGAAGGATATGATATACAATGCCTTCACCGAAGGAGATTACCACGGGCTCAAGGCTTTCCACTACAAATCAATGTTCATCGGTTTCATGCACTTCATGGATCCGTACACATATGATGTGGACAGGGTTGAGAGATGCGATATCCACTATGCGATGCCTGATGGCAGGGTTGTGCCTTTCTGTGCATTCAATGTCATACCTGAGCTTTACAGGGATGCAACACAGAGGAAATACTCAATTCCAGCCAAAACCTATGAGGAGAGGACAGGAAAGATACTCAAGAAGGACAAGTACTTCAGGGAATACACAAAGGAAGACAAGAGAAGAATACTTGCTTTCTATGAGCAGAGCATAGGCAGGAAGCTCAGCGAAGATGAAATAGGTCTCAACCTTGAAGAAGCCATCCCGGTGATTTCTTCACAGAGACCCGAGTAATCCCAAATTTTATTTTTAAATACCAATTCCTTTACTCAATTGCAGTACGAGATTTTTGACCATACCGGTGATGTGGGCCTCAGATTTTACGGATCTACATTTGAGGAGTTATTTTCTTCCGCTGTCGCAGGCATGGCAAAGCTTATGGGACGCCAGCCGGGCAGGCACAGTCACGTTTCCAGAAAAGAGATCATAGCCGAGAAAGGAAATGAGCTTATCCTGTACACCATCCTCTCACGTGTACTTTATTACTTTGAGGCTCAGTCAGAACTTTACGGCAATGCCAGTTTTCCTGAAGGTATTAAGCCCGGAGAAACGGCAGTACTGCTCACGGGATACAGAATCAATTCACGGTTCAGGTATGACTACGTCATAAAGGCACCCACATTCCACAGGCTGGTGCTGCGTCCGGCCGAGGGCTACGGTACCATAGTTTTCGACATATGATGCATGCCGGTCTAACAGATGGCTGGTCAGTGCCTGCTTAAAAGGCATGCGGCTATGCATCTCCTGCAATGATCAAGATTTTAATTCAAATGACATAACCCTACCAATGACTAGTCTTGTTCCGAAGAAAATCTTCTTCACACGGGGAGTGGGGAGAGGACAGAGCCAGCTGCAGTCCTTTGAGGAAGCACTCAGGGATGGAGGAATTGCCCCATTCAACCTGGTTGGCATAAGCTCCATCTTCCCGCCATTTGCGGAAACGGTTACCAGGGAGCAGGGGCTCAGACTTCTGTCTCCCGGGCAGATTCTTTTCACTGTTCTTGCAAGGAACTCATCAGATGAACTTAACAGGATGATTTCTGCAGCAATAGGTTATGCCATCCCAACAGACAGGAGCAGGTGGGGATATCTCAGCGAGCACCACAGTTTCGGCGAGACCGAGAAAACGGCCGGATACTTTGCGGAAAAACTCGCTGCGGAAATGCTTGCCAGCACCATGGGGACAACCGACAAACTGATCTGGAACCAGGAGAAAGAGGAATACGTCCTGGAGAACAGGATACTGACAACAAAGAATATATGTTCAACTGCTGTTGTCATGAAACCTGGCGAATGGACAACTGTAATAGCCGCAGCTGTCCTGATCGTAGAGGAGTAAGAAATGGATCAGTCCATCGAGGAGAAGTGGCAGAAAAGATGGGCCGAATCCCATGTTTTTGAGCCGGATATGGACCCTGCAAGAAAAAAATTCATGATAACTGTGCCATGGCCATATACCAACGGACCACTGCATGTTGGCCATGGAAGGACATACACCCTGGCTGACATAATTGCCAGGTACAGGAGAATGACAGGATACAACGTTCTCTTCCCCATGGCTTTCCACCAGAGTGGCACCCCGATTCTTGCTTTTTCAGAGAGAATTCGCCTAAACGATGAAAAAACCATAAAACAGTACCGTGAAAACCTGTCCGAATATGAAGAGCCTGAGAACATTGATTCCATAATTGAATCATTCAGGCAACCGGAAAATATTGCTGCTTACTTTTCAGAGAGGATAATAAAGGATTTCACCAGCCTGGGCTATTCAATGGACTGGACCAGGCGTTTCACCTCGGCAGATCCGTTTTACCAGGATTTTGTTGTATGGCAGTTCAACAGGCTCCACGACAGGGGCCTAATAAAAAGCGGCAGATATCCTGTGCTTTACAGTGTTGATGATCAGAATGCAGTTGGGGAGGATGACATCAGCGATGGCGACATCGACAAGGTCACAATTGAGGAATTTACAGCAGTGATCTTCAGGGGCGAAGAATATTCACTTGTGGCTGCCTCCCTGAGGCCCGAAACCATATTCGGCATAACAAACCTCTGGATTTCACCGTCCGGCGACTATGTCCTTGTCGAAATGGATGGCAGAAAATTTGTGGTTTCCAGGGAAGCCTCTGAAAAGCTTGCACTGCAGCATGACGATATTACGCTAATTGGAAGCATCCGGAATTCACAGATCCTCTCCCAGAAATTTACTGCACCATTCAGCAGCAGAAAACTGAAGGTGTACCAGGCAGAGTTTGTTGACCCGGATAACGGCACTGGCGTTGTGTATTCTGTTCCGGGGCATGCGGTATGGGATTTTGTTGCTATGAAGGAATACTCCATAGATGTAGATCCGGTTACAGTTATCGATGTCCCATCTGATCAGGGGATCACAGTTCAGTCACTTGTTTCACAGGCCGGCATAAAGGGAAGATCGG
>JAKAQT010000020.1 GCA_021819605.1 Thermoplasmata archaeon | reverse complement strand
TGTCGGCAATGGCACTGAAAAACTCAGTATTCTGCCTGACCCTCAGGACAAGCCTCATGTCAAGCTTCCTGTCTATGTCCCTTACCAGCATCCCTTAATTATAAGGCAATGGTTTTAAAAATTTTTGGTAGTGTCCTAATTTATGTGTCTTAATTTAGCATAAAAGAGATCGTCCCATGACCACAGGGACTCTGAAAGATTCTCAATCATTGCAGGAGATGTGCCTCTCCTGAATTCATTCATGAAATTCCAGTAGAACTGGAACAGGATCACAGCACAGTATAGTCTCTGCTTTTTCTTTGAGAAGCATTTTGTTTTCCTCACGAGTCTTCCGATCCTTTCCCTGAGAATCCCGTTGAAGTTCTCCACGTTCACCGTGTCTATGTCATCTTCATCCAGGTCTCCATAGATGATCCTTCTCTCCTTCCGGATCAGTTTTCCATGTGTGTCTCTTATCTTCACAAGCTGTCCATAGTTCATGTTATCCATGGGGAAAAAGGATTTCAGCACGTATGTATAATCATCATTGCCGTCCGTGAAGACCTCGATCTTTTCCTTCTGGAATGGCCTGACCCTTCTCCTGAAGTCATATATCATGAGGCGACATGTGTTCTGGGTCCATTTTCCAATGGAGAATGCAGGGAACAGATAGGATGAACGCTTCACTGCTGTGTAGATCCATGCATCACCCTCTTCAGATTCATCTCTGCCAGTTCCGACAGTCTTTTTCTGTTTTTTTTGATCACAGTCCAGAGTTCATCCATCTCGTACTGTTCAAGAGGTATGGATCGCAGGAGTGATTCATTCACATATTCAGCATTTTCAGCCAGATCTTCCAGCAATCTCCCAATGGTGTCCCTGTGATGCCCTGTTATGCGCTCTATGGATCGGATTCCATTCTTCTCTACCAGGAGTTTGCAGATCCTTATTATTTCAGATTCAGGAAGATGTTTGTGATACAGCGGTGTCAACAGGGTCTCAGAGAATGTATGGTTGCAGTGGAGGCACTTGTACAGTTGGTGTCCGGCACGGTTCTTTCCCCTCCTTATTATTTCCTTGCCCCTCTCCCTGTTGAAATACCTGCAGCTGTGATTCTGGCATGTAACCGTATTCTCGCCCCTTGGCCTGGCCATAAGAATATATGCGAAGAAGGTATATTAACACATCTAAAGTAGGACACTACCAAAATTTACGGCAGTGTCTGATCCTCCGCACGCTGATCGATGTAGGGATCGGTCCATTCACGGTGGCTGAACTGATCCTTGAACCCGGAAAGAACTCCCCATGGGTAGAAAACAGCAATTGTCACAGCGATCACTATGCCTGTTGCCCATGTGAACGGGATAAGGCTCCCCAGGGCACCGTGATAACCCAGGAATGAGATGCTCGGGCCGGCAAAGCCATCTGATCCTATCATGACCATTACTGTTATGTAGACTATGTAAACCAAATACCATATGGCATTCCTTGCGCCTATCCTGACTCTGCCCAGTATCCCAAATACCGCTGAGGCAGCGGCGACAAGCAGTACAGCATATGGTTCCGAAGGCCACCCGGTCCAGAAAACTATCAGTGAGCTCAGCCCAACGGAAAGCGGTGCCAGTATCTTCATTCCCCTGACCATCTGATCAGGCCTTGTAACCCCCTGGCGCCTTGTAACCATCAGTGCAATTGGATTGACCACGAGCCCGAGATAACCGGCGGCAGTCGCATCATCTATGAATGTGTATATGGAAGGATCGGGTGCAGTTACTAGGACAAGCACTGCCCCAAGCACTGCAAATATAATGAGCGACCAGATTGGGACTGCATGCTTCGCGTCAATCTTCTTGAGAGCCTTGCTGATAAACCCTGACCTGCCCATTGCGAAAAGGACCCGGGTTCCACTCCCCAGATAGATGTAGCCTGTTACAAAAGGCGTCAGGAGGCCGGTAATCAGTGCTGCTATTAGAATATACAGGATGCCTGTGTTCCCGGCAAATGTGAAGAAGGGATTTGTCTTGTTTGCAACAGAGTCATAGAGCCCGATAAAATTTCCCCTGGAAATGCTGAATGTGCTCCAGTGAAATCCCATTATGACGGCAAATGCGATTCCAATGTAAATCAGTGATTCTATTACCACTGTCATGATTATTGCCTTTGGAATCTTTTCCTTCAGCTTTGTCTCTTCCGCAAGATCGGGTATGACCCGGATTGAACCGAAGTCGTACATTGCAAATGGCATTATGCCCAGGACAGCAACGCCGCCATATGGCAAAACTCCATAGGAATAGAGATTCTTGTAGTTGAAGACTGCTCCAATGAGGCCAATCACCAGTGACAAGTAAAAGAATAGCTTCACTATTCCAATCTTCAGTGTGGATGTGCCGAATTTCTTTATGCCAAAGTAGTTAAATGGCACGAAGGCCAGCAGCATTGCTGCGCCTGCAAGCACCCCTATGACCGTCGGATGCCCAAGCGCGTTGATGAATGCATCCTTGAAGAAATAGTCCAGGCCGTAAAGTATTGCCACAACCTCTATTGGAGGTATGAAGATGTACCATACCAGGTCGGAAAATGAGTTGATCAGGTTTGTCATCCGGCCATGGGTATATATAGAATACCTGGTGGGGCCGCCTGCTTCGGGGTACACCCTGCTAAGCTCCATGTAGGTGAATCCCACAAGCGAGTAGATGAACGCACCGAATACGAATGCAAGTATTGCACCGGGGCCGGCGAAGCCAACCATCTCTATGGTTCCGAAAAGTGCCCCATTTCCCAGGGCACCCACAACGCCAATCATAACAAGCTGCGGAAAGGTAAGTTCCCTTCGGAGTCTATGCCTCCTTATTCT
Source organism: Thermoplasmata archaeon (assembly GCA_021819605.1). Lineage (GTDB taxonomy): Archaea > Thermoplasmatota > Thermoplasmata > Thermoplasmatales > Thermoplasmataceae > UBA509. Next base: position 13,236 of record JAKAQT010000020.1, on the reverse strand, counting down.
GTGTTTAGGTTGATCAGATGTGTTGTCCATGATATTCATTAGCCGCAATATCTTATAAATTTTGTTAAAATTCACATGAAAACAATTTAATATATGTAGCTAATCATGCGACTTATACAAAATATCCTAACAGTTAAATTATCACTCTAGAAATATAAAAGCCTTTTATCAATGTTTCATTTACATTCATTAAAATGACCTGAACGCTTAAAATGTAAATTTGTAGTGTTTAAGAATAACATTGCATTGATTTATCATATCGCATGAAATCAACAAATTATCAAGATAGATTATTCTATAATTATAAAGTGAACATTATTTCACATTTTTTGCACCTATACCAAAACATAAATCGGGTTACAAATTAAGGTCAGGAAGCATTATGGGTTCCATCGAACTTTTGAAACAGGTGTCAGAAACAATGGGATACGCCGGAAATATAAAGCCGGATATTCAGAAAGCATTCATAGATTTCAACAGGGCCGTAATTTCACCGGGAAGTCTGAGTTCCAAGACAAAGGAACTGATTGCAATAGCTACTTCCCTCACCGGTACCTGCGAGTGGTGCATAACGTACCATACAAAGATGGCGATGGACATGGGGGCAACTGTAGAGGAAATTATTGAGGCATCATATGTTGCCGTACTTATGGGAGGTGCACCGGCACTTATGCATATGTCACTGGTGCACGATGCCATAGAATCTTTTTCAAAGCTGTAATTCCAAAATCAAATTATTAATTCAATGAGGAAATACATGACCATGAATGATTACAGTTATCACAGGACCGTGAAGATCAGTGCCGACAAGTGCTTTGCCAGGATATCTTCCATGGTCAAGGAAATAGGCTTTGTTCTTCTCTCCTACGTGGACATGCAGGAGATAATGAGAAAGAATTTCTCTGATGAATTTCACCCCTATTACATACTGGAAGTTTGCAAACCAGCCGCTGCCAGGGAAATGATCGGAATTAACGAGGAATATGGCCTGTTCCTCCCATGCAAGATTGTTATTGATGAGAGAAATGGTGTCACTGAACTCATGCTTGCCAGGGTATCCAGGCAGTCCGCTGATTATCTCTCTGCTGATCCATCAGTCGCGAGAAAATACGAGGATGAACTTACCCGACTGTTGGAGAAGGTCTAAATCTCCCTGACCCAAAATCTTTTTATCAATCATGCAGATGGGATAAGGTGAAATCTGGACACGGATTGCGGAATGTTGTCCTTGCCGTCACTGTTGTGATAGTTGTTGCAGTGGTGGCATACGGGGTGTTTCCATATGCCGTTTCAGCAAACATCAAGGATCTGAAGCCGGACAGTACAGTATATCTTTATGGCAACGTATCATCCAGAATTTCTCTGCTGACTTTCAGCGGGTTTGAACTCAACCAGGGGAACAGTTCCGTTATGGTCTTATGGAATGGAACACTGCCGGCTGTGGGCCAGAATGTGCTTGTTCATGGCACAGTAAGCCAGAAGAACATCTTTGGTGTAACATACGTTCAGGCATCAAGCGTATCACACTGGTATTTTTGATTTCTCTTCATTTCCTGCCTTACTGGATAAGTTCATATCTGTTGATATACAGCGGCCCCATTTCATCGTAATAGACAGATTTGAAACCATGCCCGGCAAAGATCCTGTCCAGATCTTCCCTTGATATCCTTATGCTGAGTGGTGGCCCCATCTCCGTAGCATCCTTCTTGAATTCGGCTATTGCTATCTTCAGTTTTCCGGATGATTTCTTCTTGATATCCTCCAGAAGTTCGTCTCGACACGCAAAATCGTGGAAGCTGGTGACCATGAGAACTGAAGTGAAGCCGCTTACCGGAATTCCGCTGCAGACATCAGCAATAACAGGATGTATATTCTTGTGACCATCCTTCGTGACAGCCTCCTGAACAACCCTGTGGCCCTCCTCATTGACATCAATGGGATAGACGTCCCTGACAATGGCTGCAAGCTTCAGCGAGAACATACCATCGCCGCTGCCCAGATCTATAACAATATCGTCCGCAAAGGGATCTAATGATTTGAGAATCCTGTCAACGTCAAGAAATGAAGATCTCCTTCTGTGCATATGGCCATAATCGTGTCCATGCCAGTCCATGTAAGATTATGGCAATTTCGTTTATGAATGTGTTGAATTATTGTTGCGCAGAAAATCAATGTAATTGCGCCGCAAAAGTCGGCTCCATGACAGTGGTTCCTGCTTTTTCACCAACGGCGATCTGCGGTTTGGTTGGGCTAATCTCCAACAAAAACTATCCTGCTGCCCTGGTACTCTATTCGGAAATCCTCCCGTTTCAAAGGGTCAAGAGCTTTGCATATCCCTTCCTGCCTGGATTCATCCGAATAGACCAGCATGAAACCGCCACCGCCAGCACCTATCATTTTTCCGCCAATTGCACCGTTTTCCATTGCAGAGCCGTAGAGTGAATCAATCCACGTGTCCGTAATCCCGGCTGCGAGGGATTTCTTCTCCACCCAGTTGACGTGCATGAGTCTCCCGACATCATCCATATTGCCTGAAGACATGGCCTGAAACGTCTGATATGCCAGGTCCTTCATTCTATCATAGCTGGAAACCTTGACCTCAACATCCCTGGCCTGGTTTCGGTGTATGTCGGTGGAGCTCCGTTCCCTGCCGGTATAGAAGAGAAGCAGCGATCTCTCCAGCTTATTCCTGCTTTCCTCGCTCATTATGACGGGCTTGACCTCAACACGTTCATCCGGGTAGAATTCCATTAGCTGTATGCCCCCATATGCGGCCATATACTGATCCTGCTTTCCACCCGGTTCACCCAGAATCTCCCTTTCAATTTTTACAGCTTCCTCTGCAAGCTGCTTTGGAGAGGCATGTTCACCCAGGTATGCATGCAGAGCATTGAGGAGGCCCACTATGAAAGTGCTGCTTGATCCCAGGCCGGTGCCCCTTGAGGGTATGTCTGATATGCTGACGATTTCAATGCCACCCTCAATGTTCAAAAGCTTCAGCGCCTCACGAACTGTGGGATGTTTTATCTGGTCAACACGGTCAACCATCTCAGTTACTGAGTAACTGACACGGATACGGGAATCAAACTTCTTGTTGACAATCACGTATATGTATTTGTTTATGGAAGCAGAAACCACAGCCCCGGGTCCATGCTCACGATAATAAGAAGGTATGTCAGTGCCCCCTCCCACAAAAGTAATCCGGAGAGGGGTTCTTGACATTATCATCCTTCTCTTTCCTCCGGAAGCCTGCACTCCAGATTCAGCCAACGAACCACCTCAAGATCATTTGTAGTAACGGTTGATGAGCTCAAGACCCTGGTCAAGTGCAATTTTTGGAGTGAATCCCAGTTTGCTCTTCATCTTAGTCGTGTCGGCAAGCGTCTCCATGACGTAGTTCTTAACCGGCATGGGTATGTATTCAGGCTTGATGTTCTTACCCAGCATCCTGTTAAGTTTTTCAACAAGCTCATTGAGGCTGTAATTCTTTCCGTAGCCCACATTGAATATCTCAAAGCCCTTAATGTCCGCTGCCTTGATCAGAGCATCTGCAACATCTCCTGCGAAGATGAAATCCCTTCTCTGTTCGCCATTCCCATAAATGACGGGTGCCTCATTTTTCTTCATTGCCCAGAGGAACTGCGTTGCAAGGTTGGCATAGCCTCCCTTGGACTGTTCGTGGTAACCGTAAACTGAAAAGAAGCGCATTGCAGACACATTGACTCCATAAAGTTTCTGGTAAAGAAGCCCGAGCCTCTCGGAAGCAATCCTTCCTTCTGTGTAGAGATCGGTGACATCAGGTATTATGTCTTCCCTGTGTGGCGGCTTGACACCATTGTATATTGATGATGTGGATGAGAAAACCACGCCAGAACCATGTTCCTTTGCGTATTCGAGGACCGCAGTCATGCCGGCAACAACCTCCGATACAAGCATTGGGTTGTCCCTGTACATGGGTGATGCAGAATAAAATCCCAAATGAAAAACCGTATCGGCATCCACATCAAGCCTGGCGATGGATTTTGCGTCATCGTTGATAACTTTCAGGTTCTCTGATTCAAACTCTTTCAGGTTCTGGTTTGATCCAGTGTGGAGATTATCTATTACTATTACCTCATTGTCGTTAACAAGCTTTTCCACCAGGTTCGTTCCTATGAAACCCGCACCGCCGGTCACTATAACTGTCTTGTTCTTCATACAGTGTGGAGAGTGAAAAGGATATAATAAATAATTCTTGTTGGGGCTGCCTCCCAGAGACAGCAAAAAATCATTGCCGGTTAAGCGAATGCCTCATCAATACGGATGTTAAAGGACAACTGCTGAAAATTTATAGATGGATACTGAGGAATCCTTCCATGCATTGGGGCTGAGTCCAGCCTTCTCACAGGTAGCCTCAAGAAATTCGAGAGGGCCAAAGCCGTTCTCCGTGGCAACCTGCGGGAGCAGTATGCCTGAGGTTACCGGGCTCACAACCATCAGCCCTTCCTTGCCTATCTTAAGGTTCTGGATGTCCTTGGACTTCATGGGCTCCATGGAGCCGAGCACAGTGATCTCAACTTCAATGTTATCCAGTTCAGATTTTGACACTGACCTGAATCTTGGGTCTTCAGAGGCAGCCAGAACAGCAGCCCTCCTTGTGGCATCCCAGATCTCATATGTAGGGTATATGTAGCCTATGCATCCCCTGAGTTCCCCCCTGTTCTTCAGCGTTACAAATACCCCTGCTTTTTTCTTCAGCACAGTGTCATCAATCCGCGGATGATATGCCATGCCGGATAGACTTGACCTGATGGCGGTTATGGCTATGTCTCTAAGTTTGACCCCGTCAACCTCACTGAGATTTTCAAGAAACTCCTCGGGTACATCACCCTGCATGTTCATAGAATCACATGCGGATTAGTTTAATCTACTTTACCGATTGGTGGATTGTCAGTATTCAGCTGCAATCTTATTTGCATTCAAGTTGAAATTCATAAAATCCAGCTGAGACCAATCCTTAAAAGCCAGTATTGCTTATTTATTCCATATGCTGGATGATCGATCTCCCTCGGTAAGTGGCGCCTTCTATCCGTCAGACCCGGAACAATTGCGGGATTCCATAAGTTCCATGATATCCCTGGTTCAGGCCCAGATTTCAGTCAGTCCGGAAAAGCTCATCGGCGTAGTTGTTCCCCATGCAGGCTACATCTATTCGGGCAAGACGGCGGCATATGCATATTCCCTTTTGAAAAACTCTTCTGCAAGGGATTTTGTTATTATAGGCCCGAATCATTCATCTTATCCGCCCGAGACTTCCATATATCCGGCAGGCGCATGGATAACTCCCCTTGGAAGATGCCTGGTTAATGGCAGGGAGGCTGAAGATATAAGAAACTTGGTCCGGGGATCAAAGCTGGACGAGAAAGCCCACAGGAAGGAGCATTCCGTTGAGGTTCAGCTTCCTTTTCTTCAATACCTGTTTGATGGAGACTTTACCTTTGTGCCAATCATAATGGGAGATCAGCGGCTGGAAATGGCCACAAATCTGTCGGAGGGCCTCTCATCTCTTGGGAAGCTTCCCATGATAATTGCATCTTCAGACCTGACACATTATGAACCGCTTGAAACCGCCAGAAGAAAGGACAGGATGCTTCTTGATGCAGTGGAATCCCTTGATCTTCACAGATTCTACCGAACGCTTGAACAGAATGTCATCACTGCATGCGGTTATGGCGCCATTGCCACCCTGATGTCAGTGACCGCGAAGCTTGGCGGCAGGATGCGTGTCCTGAACTACTCAACATCCTATGAGACATCGGGAGAAAGCTACAGCGTTGTGGGTTATTCTACCATTGCGGCTTATCTGGAATAGTGGTGTGGGTTAACATGAAAAAAGCAAGCCTTTACAGGAAAAATGCAGATGGAACGATTACCTGCACTGCCTGCAGGAGATATTGCAGGCTCCACCCGGGACAGACCGGATTCTGTGGTGTGCGAACGTTCCGCGGAGAGGACCTCTTTCTTGACGTATACGGCCTTCCCTACGCCATAAACATTGATCCCATTGAGAAGAAACCTGTACTCCATGCATATCCAAACTCACGTATCTATTCATTTGGGACATCCGGATGTGATTTTGCGTGCAAATTCTGCCAGAACTATGACATGAGCCAGAGAAGGGAAATGATCGGGATAGAAATGGGGCCTGATGAAATAGTCAGGGATGCTTTGAAGAGGGGATGCGCAGGTATAGCATATACCTATAATGAGCCAACCATATTTACAGAATTTGCACACGATGTTGGCATGATAGCCCACAGAAATGGCCTCTTCAATATATATGTGACAAATGGTTATGAAACCCCTGAATCCATTGACATGATCTCGGAGTTCCTGGACTTTGCAACCGTGGATTTCAAGGGGAATGCCTCTGTGGATTTCTACAGGAAATTCATGTCCGTCCCTGATCCTTCCTTCATATACGACACAATTCGTCTTTTCAGGGATGCCGGGATTCATGTGGAAATCACAGACCTTGTTGTTCCGGAGGTTGGGGATAACCTGGAACTGGCGGCAGAGATGATCCGCAGAGTAATGGAAATTATGGGTGACGAAGTTCCAATAAGTTTCCTCAGGTACCATCCTGATTACAGGATGACCATCCCCTCAACCCCGGTCGAGACGCTCATGAGGCATTACAGAATGGCGAAGGAACTCGGTGTAAAGTATGCATACATTGGGAACATTCCGGGCATGGATCAGCAAAACACCTACTGCCCCAGCTGTGGAGAACTGATCATCAGGAGGGATTTCATGAAGACCATCTCAGTTAACCTGACGGCTGACGGAAAATGCCCTGTCTGCAATACACCAATTCCTGTGGCTGCTGGAAAGTATCATCCAATGAGACAATCAGCAGTTTCTCACGGAGGAGTTTCCTGATAAATCAGGTTTTAAGGCATTAAGCAGATTCATAGACCTGAACCAGCATATTGTCAGGAAACAAGGTTGAGAAAGTTGCCAAGCACCGTAACCACAATTCCAAGAACAAACATAGTGATTATCCAGAAAATATAATTTCCATGAACTGATTTGGCAATTCCTGCCCCCAGAAGGGCCATAGCTCCATCTGCCAGGTATATTGCAATGAGACCATGTGAGGGGAATAGAATGGCAAGGGTGAGTGGAAGCATTGCTCCAGTAAAGCCGCTCATTATTGATGCTCCAGTACCGACCACAGATTCCACCAGTATGTCCTTCCCAATCTTACTCTTAATAAGATAACTGGGTGATCTCAGCATCAACTGCCTGGAACTTCGTGATATTTCTCCGCGCAGCCTTGAATATTCAGCTATGAAAAAGCTGAAGCCTCCCACGAATGCCGACCCGAATGCCACCCTGAATGCAAGGCCAAGCCCTGAAAAATTACCCTCTATCACGGTTCTGGAAATGAGCATCAGTGTGGTGATAATGCCATCCGAGAGACCAAGTGTAAGAGGGAAAATTATACTTGACTTATTCATCTCTTCTTATGCTTTCTATGATTCTCTTGCCCACCACAATCTCGTCCACAGAATGAATTACTGATCCCGTTTCTTCGATTGAATTTATCAGATCCGAGAAATCGATTCCGTTTCCTTCGACAGTTATGATGGTGGCCATAGTCTCCATATCCATCTCTGTAACACTGACGTTTACTGCTTCAACGCCCTGCACCTTCTCTATTGCTGAGGCAAGCTCCAGAAGTGTAGGTCGGTTAAGAGCCTTATCAACATCGAGAATTACTCTTCTTACCGTCATTAACATATCCTCCAGGAACTGAGGATTTCACTTGCAGAATTCCATCCTTCATTATTGTATGTTTTTGTAAACAATGCCAAGATTGGGAGACATATTTCCCTTCTTTCCATCCCGGTTTTGAGGTAACTCCTAACACAATGTCGTGACACTTTAATCTCTTTGTTTTCCATATTTATCTTTTATTATTAATTCTTTTGTAATTCAGTTTTTTTCAGTGCAAATCCACTGGCATTTATTGCTTATCCATGATGAATTTTTATATAGCTACAATTACCGGTTGCCATTGGGATCACCGGCGGACAGCTTTCTCATGGCTGCCCTTATCCTTCCTGAGTACCGTGAAAGATCAGCAACAATGACTACGACAAAAATGCTGAATATGATAGTTACACCGAAGAATGCGCCCAGCAAAGTTCTGGTTTCAGACAGGCTCTGCGACATGCCGGACACGGAAATCAGAATGTACATTACAGCAGCAATGGATATCCCGTAAATCAGAACCAGCGTGTGAATTAACCCGGATACGAACCTCACCCTCTCAAGATCTATGGATGGCTGAAGGGCCTTCTTCATTGAACCGTATAATTTTTCAATATCATCTCCTGACCTGCGGGCAGCGCCCGTAACGGATTCCACAACACCGCTCTCTCCCTTGTCGGCAGAGTTCACAAGTTTTTCAGCAGCCTGGCTGGCATTGCTGGAGACAAAGAAATTCAGGAGCTCTCGCATGAAAGACAGGTTAAGGACGCTTTCAATCTCATCAACTTTAGATTCAAGCTCTGATACGTAGTCTCTGAAGCCATTTCTAACAGCTATAGAGACAAGCGCCGTTGCAAGAAGGACGGCGGTTGGAATCAGGTAGAGGATTAAATTCATCTAGAAAAGGTAAAGATGGCTCATACTTAAAATATTTTCACATTGTCAAAATCTGTTTCCGAAAAAAAAACCGTTCGGGAGATTAATCCCGGGCAAATGTAAAGTGTCGGATCTCTTCAAGCATTGAGAGACCTTCTGTGGTTATTTTGTACTTCTGTTTCGCACCACCATTGTCCGAGATTTCAAGCAGCTTGTTATCCAGAAGTTCGTTGACGGCACGGAGAGCAGACCTGTAATTCAGGTTGCACTTGTATATTATCTTTGTAATCCCCAGGTCCCCGTAAGTTCTTGCAAGTGAAAGAATATCATGCATGATCATTGTGTGATCCCTCCGGTGCCTCATTGCTATTTCGTCTTTTGTTGATACTTCAGATTCAATCTCCTCGTGTTCCGGCTTCTTTACCATTGGCTTAATAACATCAGTATTGACTGAACTTCTGCTGTTTATACCGTCATAGGAGATTCTTACGGTTTTATCATCATTCGCAAGGACCACAGCCTTAATCACAGGAACGGAAAACATTCCGGAAAGGAAATTCTCGTAGGGGGTTACTGTCGACCCAGATATGGCAAATTTCCTGCTCAGCGAAAGATCCTTGGTCCTGAGGTGCAGGAGAACTATGGCCTCCATCCGCTCCTGTTTTGTTCCTGTAAGAACCGTAATCGGAATAATCTCTGAACGATCATTTGATGAGACGAGGGCGTAGTCAAACTGGTGGATGATCTTGCTTGATCCCATGATGCTGAAATTTGATTCCAGTTCCCAGTCATCCAAATTAAACATTATTTCATCGGAACTGATTGGCGCTCTCCTTTTTGATGAAAATTCAGTTACTTCCAATTCAACACCTTCCGTTTTTCGTACTTAGATTGTATCTTTTCACCAATATATATACATTTTGTATCGACGCTGAATTTACCAATGTCAGACAAAAAATTCGATTAAATATGTGTTATTTTATTCTAAGCCTTTATTAATAAGTTTTAATCTATATTTCACTTTTGTATTGTCGGACAATTTCCTAAGAGTACAAACGTTGGTCAAAGAAGCGTGTAGAGTACTATCCTAAAGGGTTCTGAGTGGCTATTCTCGGAATATTTGAAAATTATTCTTAAATCGTCACTTGTCTATAAGGCGCGGCATCTTTTATATATGGATATTACCCTAAATTTACAAACTTGTGGGAAATATGGTATCTCTCGGGATAATAAGCGTCGAAGTGTTGTATGCCAATGTCTGACAAAATTTATATCCTTCCTAAAAAATAACTTCAACATGAGGAACCTGAAAATAAGAGAAACGTTCTGGGACGAAGTGGCAAGGATAATGCAGATCATAAGGGAGACCGGCGAACCACAGGCACAACATAAATAATTACCAAACCTTTTATTTTTGATAATAATAATCGTTTGTGGAACAGAGAGTAAAAATATTTTGGGTTGTGATGCTCATCGCCATTCTCAATATGGCCATATTACTTTTAGTTGCATTCCTTAATGTTTCATTTTAGCCAGCCTATCCGAAAATTTTTATTATGGCAGTCCATCTGGATGAACCCGGCTTAGCTCAGTTGGTAGAGCGGCGGACTGTAGAGGGAATCCACGGCATGGAAAACCGCCGTAATCCGCAGGTCTCTGGTTCAAATCCGGAAGCCGGGATAAATAACTTGGTGTGGCTCTGACACTGCCCCAGGTATATTGCCGAATCCACCATCATTCCTTATACCAATACCATTCAGTCAACCCAGACATTTCTACAATGATCATGGCGTATTACGGGAACATACAGGGCAGTTTTCATCTTACCTAAAATTTTCCTAAGTCACCATTGCAAGCTTAACAGCCATCTTGTTCATCCACACCGAAAACCTGCCTTGGCATCAGGCAAAATCCACAGCAATATGGGAATCACTAATGCATGTCGAGGGCCATAATGTAGCTGTTTCCATTCCCAATGACCCGCTTCACATGTTCCTGGAGCATGTTCAGGCTGGCAATGGCGTCTCTGGTGTTGTACCCTCCCAGACTGGAAATTCCTGCCAGTGCATTAAAGATCTCACGGTCCAGCGAGTTGAGAACCATCTTTCTTCTCTTCAGGAACATCCTTATGGAGTTCAGGGATTGCAGCAGGTCCACATCATCCATTGATGGGTTTTTCAGCTTGTACTCCAGTATCACCTGATTTAGTGTGTTAAAAATCGGAATAAATCTATCTCCGGAGTTATTTACCATTTCAGTTCCATGTTCTATATATTTAGGATTTATAAACACTGATTTACCTTAGATACATTTTTGGCAATGAGATATTATTGGTTAGGAAGACCACATTTCAGGGCATGACCGAACATTTCAGTCTCTCTCAATCCATGAGGGAATGAGCTCCATGATCAGATCAGGTTACTCCCTCTTCAATATAATGATAGTCAGAGGAGTTCGAGTACCTGTGACACACCATATACCGCCACTTTGACATCCTCTCCTCCCTAAAGATCGGAGGTTCCTGCTTCACCGATGGTGCCTTTATCATCATATCCAAAGGTCTGATTCCATCTCCCACCATCCTTTTCAGGTGGTTTATCAGGCTTAAATTTCCCACTGCCCAGAGGTATACTTCTTGCATGTTACATTTACACATCAACATTTCGCAATTCATCTCCTCTCTGAAGATCGGAGCTTTCTTGCTCAAAAGATTGTAACTTCCAAGACAGGTATTCTGTATGCAAGGTCCGGGAAAGGTTTGTCAAATACCCGCACCTGAAGGGATGGGCTTGCTGCTGTCCTCCCCCATGCCCGTAGGCATGGATTCATCGGAACGCAACGATTGGCTGGTTGACAACAGCCTGAAATACTCAGATTTACCGAGTATTTCAATGTTTCTTGAGGCATTGAGATCAGCATGAAGTTCAAAACCACAGCTGTTGCAGTGAAAGATCGGCCCCTTCCTGTTGCTTTTGTCTGCGTACCTGCATTTTGAGCATTTCTGTGATGTGTATTTAGGATTCACACAGATCACAGCCTTACCCATATCCCTGGCCTTATATCTTATGAACTGCTCCAACTGGTATGGAGACCATGAGCCAGGTTTGTGATTGAATTTCTTTCCATTGCGCTTTGTTCTCATTCGTGCTGATTCTAAATCCTCAAGTGCAAAGACATTGAAGGGAAGGTTCACTATCTGTTTTGATATCACATGGTTTATGTCAAGCACGAACCGTCTCTCTCTTCCGCTCAGTTCTCTTAATTTACGATGAGCGGAACGAGTGCCTGCGTGCTGCAATCTTTTTCTATTGTATTCATTTTTTCCCTTAATGTCTTTCAGATGTGCTGAATTAAAGAACTGGTTGTTTGACAACACTGCTATATTCTTTATGCCTCTGTCTATTCCCACCACTTTTACGTCCCTGGTTTCTGCTTTCTTCTCCACCTCCTTATCTACCTCTACCTGAACCATCACAAACATTCTTCTCCGTTTCACATCGATTGAGACCTGTGCATTTGTACTGCTTCCCTCAAACGCCCAACAGGATCATAAAATAGCGGGGCTTCAAGCAGAATAAACGTATGAAAACAGAACATAAAGGACAATGAATGTTATGGCAACCGCATGTCCCGCAATAAGTATTATTATGGCGGCCGTCACAGAAATATCCCCTTGAATGAAATAGTAGAAAAACACAGCATAATATATTCCCAGCCCAAGCAGCGTGTAAATCAGCATTTTCTTGATATCTCTTTTGCTTCTGGAAAGAGGTGGGAGCGGGTCGGAAGTCTTATAGGTGCCCAATCCGAAACAAATGGGACAAACATCCTGTTTGCCGGAGTTATCTGTGATGTAACCTGTTCCATTGCACCTTTCGCATATGAGCTCCCGCTCCATGCTTATCCATGCCATTATCCTATTTCTAATCTATTTTGCAACCAGAATGACAGTTGGGTCAATGGGAAGAAAATTATTATGAACCATGCTTAAGAAAATCAAGCCTTCACCGAAATTCCGGTAAGCTTCAGCGCGAAGGAAAGAAACGCAGTATGCCCGATTACATCATTATCTGGCCTCGTTGCATTGTTTCTGACAAGTATGTTCCTGCTGAGAATTTCAAAGGAATCTAGAAAATGAAAACCCGATGAATCCAGCGCATTAACTGTCTTCTCAGTCTGGTTGAATGTAGGGCAGTAGAAACACAGTATGGCCCCAGTTTTAAGTAATGCAGAAACATTCTTTAAGGCCGCCCAAGGTTCTGGTACATCAAGTATACAGGAGTCGAACTTCCCATCAGCCCGATACTCTGAGATATCGCCCTCAACCGTTGTCCATCTTTTCATTATTGTGCCCTGGAGGAGGCGCGATACATTTTCTCTGGCCAATTTAATGTATGACGGATTAATCTCAACGGATGTCAGTGAGCCTGTTTCACCAATAGCTCTCAATACCTGGTAGGAAAGTGATCCACTCCCTATGCCTGATTCAAGTACATTTGAACCTGGACCTATTGATGAATATGAGAGAATTACCCCCGCATCCCAGGGCTGGATGATCTGTGCGATCCTTTTTGTTGCAGACGAAAAATCATAGGGCCCTGG
>JAKAQT010000001.1 GCA_021819605.1 Thermoplasmata archaeon | reverse complement strand
CTGTGAGCCCGCGTGACTCCTATCTCCATTCCGTTATGTGGAAGGGACCCTCGGGATACAAGCAATGTTGAGATCACCGGCCCCCTGGATGAAATAACTGCAGAATTCTCAAGTTCAAGAACATCCCTGTGGCTGAAATATTCCAGCAGTGACACCATTCCGCAGGAGATGCTACCGCCAAGGATGGAGGAGATTATTTCACGGGGCGAATCCGTGGCCATTTCAGCAGGTTCCGGATAAGCCCTGTGAAGCGGACAGCTATGTGTGAAATTTATTAGTCCAATCATTCTGCTCATATGGTAATCGTACTCAATGTCAAAAATGTAACAGTCATCACAATTCTGAAAAGCAGTCGGGCGAAACTGCAGATCTGTACCAGAATACTTTAAAGCCCAATCAAATTCATAATCTAATGATGAGCGCACTTGCGGCAAAAATTGTACTAACGGCAGGAAGCGCTGTTGTGGCCGGTACAGCCATTGCGGCAGGTTACCACCATGGTATAGCTATGGCCCTTGAGAACGTGCCTGCATGGGCCCATGCTCATGGGGTTCTCCTCAGACTCTCGGGAGAGCAGCATCCTTGAATCCGGGGGATTCTAAAAATAATTTTTTATCCTGTAGAATGTGTCTCTCTGGGCTGGTATCTTTCCAATCTGCCTGACAAGTTCATTCAGTTCCTCAACGCTTGTACCCTCTTTCCGGTCTGTAGCCCCGAATATCTTCTCGCTGAATGCTGTGCCAACAAGATCACTGCCGCCTCCAGTGAGTGCGACCTGCGCTATTCCCTTGCCCAGTGAGACCCAGTAAACGCTTATGTTAGGTATATCCTGCCCCGCAAGTATCCTGGCAAGAGCTATGACCTTCAGGTCCGTCTCTCCTGATGCTGGCATCCTGACCCTTCCACTTTTCTGGAGAGGTGTATTGTCAGGGCTGAACTTCAACGGGATGAAGGAGAGAAATCCTGGCACTTCACGCTGGTTATCCCTGATCCTTATTATGTGATCTATGATGTGCTCGATCTTCTCCAGGTGGCCGTATGTCATTGTTGAATTGCCGGGTATTCCCATGCTGTGTATTATCTTTGCATCCTCCAGCCATTTCTCGCCGGATATTTTCTGTGGTGTTGTGATCTGCTTCCTTACTTCTGCGTCAAATATCTCCGCTCCACCACCGGTATGTGCATCCATCCCTGCGGCCCTGAATCTGCTCAGTATCTCGGTAAGGCTGTTTCCGGTTGTGCGGGCTATGAAATCAATCTCGGGAATCGTAAGCGCCTTGAGAGTTATATCGGGGATCTCCCTCTTGACTGTTCTGAAAACTTCCTCGTAGTATTCCACGGGAAGATCACTGTTGAATCCACCCACTATGTGGATTTCCGTGGCACCGGCGGCCTTTGCCTTGCCCAGCTCAGACCTTATCTGATCCAGTGACAGCTCGTACCCTCTGTCTGTCTTACCCTTCATTTTCATTGGAACATAAAATGCGCATATGGGACAGCTCGCGGTACAGTAATTTGAATAGTTTATATTATATGATACGGCATATGAGACCACATTGCCAACCTGCACAGACGTGAGATTGTTTGCCAGTTTCATAAGCTGGTAAAGATTCAAGTCCTTCTCCATGGCAACTCCTTCCTTGAAGGAAAGGGGGTAGCCAGCCCTAATCTGCTCTGTCCAGTAATCCAGAGGATACTGGGAAAAACCTTCCATTGTTCAAAATTACCTGATTGTAATTAACCATTTCTAGTGGATTCATTTTCACGCCCTCTGGTATTGATTCTCTTCCGTTGCAGCATGCACTGCGCAATTATTCACCAGACTACAGAAGGCATAAAACTGCTCAGAACCATGCATCATCCTGCTTGATCCTGGTTTAACGGTGATTTTGTGTACCCAGCAGAGTTAATGACCCTGACATAGCAGAATCCATTGGGGCTCTATCCTTACAGCAACCGGAACAATTTGCCAAAGGATTAATAGTCATTATCAATAAAGGACTATGCTCAAACAGCCTGACCAGGTTGATGATATTCTGAGAAGCGTACAGAGTGGTGAGATACCCACCAGGGACGATATTATTTTCATGTATGATGAAGCAGACCTCAACTCTCTGGGCCAGGCTGCCAGAATCCTTGCACAGGAGAAATCAGGAAATACCGTTTCGTTCGTATCCAACATGATACTGAATTACACCAACATATGCAATGTCAGATGCAATTTCTGTGCATTTTACAGAACGGGCACGGAATCTGATGCTTTCCTTCTCACAAAGGAACAGGTCATAACGGAAATTGAGCCATACTACAGGAACTTCCATATCACACAGTTGCTGATACAGGGAGGAGTGAATCCTGCCCTTCCCCTTGAATACTATACCGATCTTTTCCGCTCAATTCATGAAGCTTATCCGGATCTGGGGATTCATGGACTTTCCACGTCAGAGATTTCGTTTATTGCCAGAAAGGAGCATACAAGTGTAGCAGATATCATAAAATCACTTGTGGAAGCTGGCATGCAATCAATACCTGGCGCAGGTGCCGAAATATTTGACGATGAGGTCAGGAAGGTTCTCGGCAGGCCAAAAGGAAGCGGGAAGCAGTGGCTTGAAGTGATGGAAACTGCTCACAGGCTTGGCGTCCACAGCTCTGCCACCATGATGTTTGGGCATGTTGAGGAATCACGCCACAAAGCGGATCATCTGCTTGCTCTTGTTGATCTTCAGAGCAAATACAACGGATTCTTGAGCTTCACTCCGTGGAACTTTGAACCGGGCAATACCCAGCTTCAGAAGTCGGGCACAGTGATGTACCGGGTCGGCGGCGCAGACGTCCTTCGCAATATAGCAATATCCAGAATTGTCCTGAATAATTCCATCCCAACAATTCAGAGTTCATGGCTGACCAATGGAATCCAGATGGGGCAGATGTCAGTACTCTTCGGGGCAAATGACTGGGGCGGCACCATATACGATGAGAAGGTAATTCCTGCCACCGGAAAGCAGGTGGGCAACCTCAGGAAGGATGCCATAATAAACGGGTTGAACCAGATTGGGATGGAAGCTGTAGAGAGAGATAACCTGTACAGAGTGATAGGCCATTACCAAGCTTGACCCGCCTGAACAAGAACTGTCGGTGGGCATGGAAAGTTATGCAACCGACATAAAGCCGCTCAGGGGCGTTTTCAAACAGGCCCCGGAGGATTTTCTTGTGGAGGAGATTCCAAATGAAGTCCGCAGATCAGACAGGGGCAAATACATTGTCATCAGGGCAAAACTCAGGGAATGGGATACAAACCGGTTCATAATCTTCCTGGCCCGGGAACTCCACATAAGCCACAAGCGCATAACCTACTGTGGAACCAAGGATAAACACGCTGTGACCACGCAGTATTTCAGCATAAACCATGATTTTGACCCATCCGCCATCAGAATATCGGACTGTGAAATCCTGGACTGGTTCAGAACAGACAGGATGCTTGCGCTTGGCGATCTTATGGGCAACAGGTTCACCGTGAACCTTCACCCGGATGGCGAAGGCGTAGGTTCACTTGGTGATGTGGTTGATGAACTCAAGTCCTCAGGTGGGTTTCCAAATTATTTCGGTCTTCAGCGTTTCGGCAGCATCAGGACCAACACCCACCGGGTTGGAAAACTGCTTGTTGAGGGAAAGGACGATGAGGCCGCCCTGGAATACATATATGATCCCGACATAGACACAGAATACTACAGGAGGGCTTTTGCCTCCACCATGGATGCCAGACTGGCGCTGAAGGAATTTCCCATGCATCTGAACTTTGAGAGAACACTTCTTGGCTACATGCTGGAGCATGGAACCCTCAGGGGATCACTGGCTGCGTTCCCAAGGAATCTGGGAATGATGTTCGTTCATGCATATCAGTCCTATCTCTTCAACAGAATCGTATCCATGCGCATCAGGGAGCTTGGAATCAACTCTGTCAATGAAGGCGATGTTCTCTATCCTGTTGATGGACTTTTCAACAGCGACACAAGGAAGGAGATCAGGGTCAACTCAATGAACCGGGGAATCCTGGAAGACGCGGTGAGGCAGAACAGGCTTCGGCCTTCCGCGCCACTCATAGGATTTGATACCCATTTGACGGATGGCCCACAGGGTGAGTTCGAAAAGAATGTACTTGAAGAAGAGGGCGTGAATCCCGGAATGTTCCGTCTCCGATGGTATCCGGAATTTTCATCATCCGGAGAAAGAAGGATTGTGTCCTGCTTTCAGTCAGACCTTTCCATTAAAAGTGATGGAATAATGGAATTCAACCTAGGCAGAGGGATTTATGCAACATCCCTCATAAGGGAAATTCTGAAAAATAATATGACCTGGTGATCAGATCAGGCCAACTTTCTGAAGTTCCTTCTTCACCTTTATGACGGCCTGCTCAATCTCGCTTTCTTCCTTGGCGCCGGTACAGACCACCTTACCGGACCCGAAAAGCAGAAGAACCACCTTGGGCTCCTCGACCCTGTAGACAAGGCCCGGGAATTGCTCCGGCTCATACTCCACGTTCTCCAGCCCAAGTGACATGGCAATATCCGTGAGGTTGAGTTCCGCCTCGAGATCATACACTGCAACTATGTTCTGGACAACGATATCCGGGTTGTCATATACTTCAATACCGGCCTTTTTCAGCTTCTGGATTATTGTGTCGATTGTGAGCTTCACATTTGCAAGATTCTTGGCACCTGTGCAGTTGACCTTGCCGCTTCTGAATATGAGGACAGCTGTCTTTGGCTCATGCAGACGGTAGATAAGGCCAGGAAACTGTTCAGGTTCGTATTCCGATCCCTCAAGTGCAAGTGCGATCCTGCTCAGATCAAGATGTTCCGCCAGTGACGTAGAAGCCACGATGTTTTCCACTGTAATCTTTTCTCTCTCGCTCATAAATAACCCTTTCGTTCACTATATAAAAAGGGTATTTAAAGGTGCGTCGTTTCATGACAAAATCTCAGCCCTCACAAGAAATAAAAAGGCGAATTCCCGAATGATAATAATATGCTCAGATAAGCCCCGCCGCTAGCTGGAATCCTATGTCATATTCAGGGCTTCCTTGGCCTCATCGGTCATCATTGAAGGATTCCATGGCGGGTCCCATACAAGCTCTATATCTGCAGCCTCGACACCCTCCATGTTCTCCACTATCCTCTGAGCTTCAGAAAGTATCCATGGCGTAACCGGGCACGTGGGTGCGGTCATTGTCATCTTAATATAGACCCTGTCACCATTGATCTCCACATCATAAACGAGACCAAGGTTAACCACGTCCATGCCTATTTCCGGATCTGAAACCTGTTTCAGTTGTTCCAGAATTTCCTCCTTAGTAACCATTATGCTCTTTTTTTAATGGCTTCCCCATACTTAACCGTTATGTAGATGTGCAGGAACACTTTTAAGGGCCGGAGGAAGCCTAATGGCACCGATACACAGTGCCAAAATTCACTGGATCTTTTCATCCAGACCATAGAATGAAGCACCTGTTCTTGGGATGAATGCATTTCTGATGGCCTCATAAACAAGTTCCTGTCTGGTGATCCTGTTGCCCGAGATTATTCCTGCAATACCGGAAGTTGATCCAGGATCCGTGCCGCCATAGGATTCTACAAAAGCCTGAGATTCCGTAAGCCCGTTCCTGATTCCCCTGACAATGTCCTCTGGAACCGCGAAGCCGCTTCCAGTACCCACTGTAACCCTGGAATATCTGTCAATGACCACACAGTAATGGATGTCAATCACGCTTCCCGTAACCCGATCCATATATACACCGGATTCAACACCAACGCCATAGTCCCGTGACCCCAGGGCGGCCTGGGCCCTCTTCATTGCATTTATCTGGGTGTCGGTGCCAAGTGGCTGATCTGTCTCCAGTTCATACTCCTGATTGCGAAAGATTTCATAATTTCTCATAACCTTAGAGATATATCTATCCAGAGCCATGACCTTGAGGCTGTTGGCAGTGGATATTCCTATGAGGACTGGCGTAACCCGCCGGCCGTTTGCCCTGATTTCTCCTCTCACAATCCTGCTGGAACTTATTGGAAAAAGATCTTCTGCCAGAGCAATGGGCACTTCCACGATCCTCAGTGGCTTGAGCCCTTTCTGGATCCTTGACGAATTTATTGCTTCAGCCTGGGCACGGGTTTCCCTTGATACAACAATGGCATCGTATTCAGCTGAAGAATCGGCGTTCCCGTTTCTCGAATCAAGAGGATATATCTCATAATCCGACGTAAAGCGGGATATATAGTTATCAAGAGCGCGCTTTCTAACAGAATATTTGGGAGCGTCATACGCCTTGTGGCTCTTAAGAAAATCATCTGATGCAAGACCCACAATCAGGTGGTTTCCTGTCCTGATTGCGGCATCGAGCATCAGCTTATGCCCTTTGTGGAATCTTGTGAAAGATCCGCCCAATACTGTGATCATGGTGTTATCAGCCTACTGGGGCTGAAGCACGGACATTTTCTTCTCCAGTACAGAAGCGAGCCTCCTGATTCCCTCGTAAATCTGTTCATCTTCGGAGAACGTGAAGTTCAGCCTCATGCTGTTTGCCTGGTTCCTGGCCGGAGAGAAAGCGTTTCCGCTGACATAGGCTACACCATCCTGTATGGCATCCTGCAGCATATCCGTAGTGTTTATCCTGGAATCAACTGTGGCCCATAGGAACATTCCACCAAGCGGTTTTGACCAGCTTGATCCCTCCGGAAAATACTGTTCAAGTGCCTTGAACATGGTATCCCTCTTTCTCCTGTACAGTTTGATTGTCTTGGGAATCTGCTTCTTTACCTCGTCTCTGGCAAGGTACTGCCACGCCACAAACTGGCTGAAGGTGCTGGAGGACAGATCAAGAGCCTGCTTCAGAAGGTTCACTCTTGAGATGAAAGACTCGGGTGCCACTGTGAAGCCCATCCTGAGTCCTGGACACATTATCTTGGAGAATGTCCCCAGATAAATGACATCCGGGTCGAGCGATTTAAGGGATGGTATCCTCTCCCCATCATACCTGAGCTCCCCGTACGGGTTGTCCTCCACCAGGGGAACCTGGTATTTCTGAGAAATCTCTATGAGGTGGCGCCTTCTGTCCAGGCTCATGGTTACCCCGGTAGGGTTCTGGAATGTTGGTATTGTGTAGATGAACTTGGGTTTCTTTCCCTTTGATATGAGTTTCTTGATTTCGGCTTCAACCAGTTCTGTCTTGAGGCCATTTTCGTCCATTGGAATGGAATGCATATCAGCCTCATTTGCGTCAAAGGCAGATATGGCGCCAACGTACGTCGGCTCTTCCGTAATTATTGCGTCACCAGGATTCACAAGTATCTTTGCTAACTCATAGAGCCCCTGCTGTGACCCGGCTGTGACAAGGACCTGCGATTCGGAACTCTTTATGTTTTCAGTTTCCCTGACAAGGCGCACTATTTCTGTGCGCAGCTCGTTAAGGCCGCCGGTGTTTCCATACTGCAGCGCCATTGTCCCATACTGATTCATCACGTCATCCATAATGGACTTTAGGTCTGCCATTGGAAACGTTTCGGGATTGGGCATGCCTCCACCAAATGATATGAGATTCTTGTTGGTTGCATATTTAAGGAGTTCCCTTATCTCGGAAGGCTTCATATTCTTCAGGTTATCTGAAAACTTGAATTCCATAATGTCACCATCCAAGTATGCCCAAAAAGTTAATAAACCTATTCAGTGCGAATCATTGTCAGAGCCAACATTTTACACGGTTGACAGAATATTACATTGAGATGCAACAATATGGCGCCCCTCCAGAGCAGTGATCAATAGCGAATGTTGAATAGCGTCAAAACGTCGGTGAACACAGAGTCACCCAGAATGCCTTAATAATACAGACTTCCCTGCAGTCAAGTTGAGAAAAATTCATGATATTTCCGTGGAAATATCGAAACAGAGCATACCGTATTTGTAACTTTCTATACTGCGGCGGCAATTTGCATCGAACCGAGATTTCACCAGCAAAAACTATAAGAAAATCCTCCTAATCAATTGCCAATGGTCATGGATCGTGTCGCCTGGAAAGTTAGTGTTGCCGGAGGCAAAGGTACCGGCAAAAGTGCCCTTATATCCCGGGTAGTATACGATTCTGACAGCCCTGGTTCAGCTTCAAAACTGCTTTCCAGGAAGCGTCTTGTTGTTGATCGGGACGGCACCAAGATATCAGCTGATCTTCTACTTCAGGAAATATCTGACGGGCCGGAGGCGGAAAGGTTTCTTCCTGGATCCAACATCATACTTGTGCTGGTGGACGTCACAAACCCTGCATCACTGGACTTTGCCCATGACATAGTGAAATATTCCAAGACTTTTGAGAAGAAACCCCAGATTCTGCTGGTGGGTGCAAAATCTGACATGAAGTACGAGGCCCAGATCTGGACTGAGGATATTGAGAAGATTGGAAAAAAGGAAAAAGTGGACTATGTGATGGTATCCTCGCGGACCGGTGAAGGCATTCCGGAGCTGCTGGGCAGAATCACCGACAGCCTTGTGGAGAGAGTTTATGCAAAAAGGCAGCGGACCGCATAGGGCGATATGCGAGAAAGTTGTCTTTTCCATTGAGGAGGGGAAGGGGCCATCTCATCTGCAGAGCAAGTACAGAGTGGGCAGGATAATTTCCGGGATCCTTTACCTGGACCCGTATGAAGCGCTCTATCTTGTTATTAAGGGAAGAATCACAGCAGAAAACCCTTCCATGAGAAGCCTTCTTTCCCTCATCAGCGCGTTTGATCAGCCTCCTGGGTTCACTGATCGCTTCTACCTCTTTCAGTTGCTGAAATCAAAAGGCTTCCTGGTGAAGGTTGAGAACAACTCCATGTACTACAGAAGAACGCCACGCGAGGACTACAGGGGGCCTGTTGTCACCGTCAGGGAGGACCGCACAATCACATTTTCCCAGCTCGTATCGGGCAATGATTCAATCTATGCTGCCATAGACGACGATCATGATATCACAATGTTCATTGCCAGACTGTTCGAACCTGAAGGTAGTGTCAATACTGTGCTGGGCAGCCCAAGGAACATTGTTGATCTCAAGGGTACTCCCGCCTCCGAGGACAGCGGCATACCTGAATGGATGGGGACAACCCTCGGGAGCATAAGGCTCCTGAACGAATACGAATCTTCACTTCTGTCCGGAACTGCAGGTAATGATGAGAGCCTCACCATGACAGTTTTCCGTGATCTGGTGTCCAGAGGATTCATCGTGAGAACAGGATTCAAGTACGGAGCAAATTTCAGGGTTTATGGTGTGAACATTGACGCCCATGCAGAGTTCCTTGTGCATGTGCTTGAAGAGACGGAGGAATGGTACAAAATAAGCAGGGCAGTAAGGGTTGCGCAGGGCGTCAGGAAAGAAATGGTATTTGCCGGAAGATCTGGTTCTAAGACCGCATATGTAAAAATTATAAGGGTCAGGGACCCCTTTCTCAATGATGATCAGATCTGGGATTCGAAATCATCAATGGTGTAGTTGAACTCCGAGTAATCCTTTATGGTACCGCGGTTCTTCAGGATCTCCCTTGCCAGCAGCCAGTATATCACTGCCAGGGACCTTCTTCCCTTGTTGTTTGTGGGTATTATGAGGTCAACGAAATCAGTCTTATTATTTGCATCGCAGAGAGCCACTATTGGTACTCCCACCCTCTTTGCCTCCTTCATGACCTGCGTGTCTGCCAGGGGATCGGTGATTATAATTACCTTTGCTTCCCTGTAACTTGACAGCTGTGGGTTGGTCAGGGTGCCCGGAATGAACCTGCCGACTATGGATTCTGCCCCCACCACTTCAGAAAACTTTGTGACTGGTTTGAATGCATACTGCCTCTGGGCAACAACAAGTATTTCAGAGGGCTTGAACCTGGACAGCATCTTTCCTGCAACTATGAGCTTGCTGTTTGTCTTCTTAATGTCAAGAATGTAAAGGCCGTCGTTCCTGATCTTGAAGATGTACTCCTGCATATCCTTTGACTTGACCTGTGTTCCTATGTGAATGCCGGATTTCTGGTATTCCTCTTCCGAAAGCAATAATTCCTCTTCTGTCATGATATCCCTTTAATGATAATTACCCACAATGCTTCGCCATATATTTAAATTACCTGACAACCCGAAGTTCTCATTCCCATTCAATTGTCGCCGGCGGCTTGTTGGTCACATCATAAACAACGCGGTTGATGCCCTTCACCTCGTTGGTTATCTCGGTGGAAATTCTGTCAAGGAAGTCCCATGATGGCCTCGTGAATGTGCCGCTCATTGCATCGCTCGTATCAATCATCCGTATGGCTACCGTGTTACCGTAAGTTCTCTTGTCTCCATGTATGCCGGTGCTCTGAATCGGCAGGAGCACTGCAAAGTACTGCCAGGGCCTGCCAGATGCATCAGTGTACTCATCCCTGACACCACGTTCCACTATCTCCGTTACATCCCGCAGGAGATCTGCCTTCTCCCTGGTGATCTCCCCAATTATTCGTACTGCAAGGCCGGGGCCGGGAAATGGCTGTACGTCCGTATCCAGCCCTACGAAACGTGAGATGTCCCGGATCTCATCCTTGTAAAGGTCCCTGAGTGGTTCAATGAGCGTCAGGTTCATTTTATCCGGGAGGCCACCAACATTATGGTGGCTCTTGATTACTTCCCGGACGCTGCCGCCGCTCTCAATCCAGTCAGGGGCAATTGTTCCCTGCAGGAGGAACCTTGCGCCATATTCCTTTGCCACTTCCTCGAAAACATCGATGAAGGTCTTGCCTATGATCTTCCTCTTCTGCTCTGGCTCTGATATGCCCTTCAGGGCTGACAGAAAGCGGTCTGAGGCATCAATTATGCGGTAGTTTAAGGAAAATTTCCTGAAAATTGCTTCCACTCTTTCACGTTCGCCCTTTCTGAGGAGGCCCGTGTCAACGAACACCGTAAGAACCTTCTCTCCGGCAGCCCTGTTGGCCAGCACCGCAAGAAGTGTGCTGTCCTGCCCGCCAGAACATGCCAGGATGCCGCGATCCGTAAGTTTTGATCTTATCTCTTGGATTGCTTCCTCTACGAAGGACTTCTCATTCACCATTTGCAACCCCATGGCATGTATGGTAATTAATCTGACTTTTCTCAACAGGGGTGCACTTGAAACATAACACATAACGGCTGGGTTGAAACTTCAATGAAAGAAGCTAAATCTCAGGTGCTGATTTCTTGCCATGTCTTCAGAATCACTTTATAAGGAATCAAGGGAGATTTTTCCAGGTGGAGTGAACTCGCCTGTGCGTTTCTATGAACCTTACCCCAGATTCATCAGCTCTGCATCAGGTTCCAGGATTTATGATGCCGATGGCAGGGAATATGTTGATCATTGCCTGGCATTTGGCCCACTCATCCTGGGGCACGGGAATCAGAAGGTAAGGAAAGCACTTCAGTCCCAGATGGAACGCGGAATACTTTTTGGTGCTCCGTCAGAAGGGGAGATCCAGCTTGGGAAGGCCATAAGGGAAGCAATTCCGTCCATAGAGATGATGAGATTCACAAATTCCGGTACAGAGGCAACAATGCATGCTCTGAGGCTTGCGAGGCACCATACCGGCAGGGACCTGATTCTTAAGGTTTCAGGTGGATTCCACGGCGCACATGATATGTCCCTTTCTGCAGCCCCGTATAAGCCGGATACTGACCCGTCAAGGTATTCAACACTGGAGGTCGCTTTCAATGACATACCTGGCCTTGAAACAGTTTTCAGGAATCTTGGCCAGCGGATTGCGGCTTTCATCACAGAACCTGTTCTTGGAAATGTTGGAGTTGTACCACCAGATCCGGAATTCCTGAAGGCTTCCAGGGAACTTACCAGTGACAGTGGATCAATTCTGATTTTTGATGAGGTCATAACTGGTTTCCGATCATCATACGGCGGCTATCAGAATATGGTTGGAGTGAAACCGGACATGACAACGCTTGGAAAGATCATAGGCGGAGGGCTTCCTGTTGGAATGTTTGGCGGCCGCCGTGACATAATGGAGGACGTTGCACCAAGTGGTACCTTCTACCAGCAGGGCACATTCTCTGGAAGCCCTCTTGCAATGGCTGCAGGATATGCCACCCTGCAGGAACTGAAAAATACAGACTACGCCGGCATATCGTCATACGTAACAAAGTTTGGGGACGAAATAGTCGATTTCGCCGGGCAAAAGAACATGGATATTCAGTTCAACAGGTCAGGAACCATGTTCACTGTTTTCTTTAACAACAGAGAAATTACTGATGGAGCAGCTGCCTTGAGGTCACGTACTGATCTATACACACGGTTCTTTAACACCATACTGAACAATGGGGTATTTATCCCGAAATCGCAGTTTGAGGCATGCTTTACCAGTTCCGTACATACTCTCGACGATCTCGGAAAAGTCGTGGAGGCATCAAGAAACAGTCTCAAATCAATTTCATGAATTCGTTCCGTCATTCAGGAATGCTGAGCTGATGATCTTCATTTTTTCTGAATCATGGCTCAGGGCGGCATCACGAAGTGATGTGGCGTACTGCCCCAGCAGTTTTTTAACAAGGGAGTTTACCATCTTCAGCCTCACGTCATCTGGATTCCTGCCCTTACTGATCTCCTCCAAGAGCCGATCCACTTCGCTTCTGGCTATTTCCTCTGCATAGGAATAAGATCTTGTGATAAATTCCTCAGCCTGGAACTCCATGAGTTTTTTCGAGAACGTTGCCAATGATTCGTCGATTATGGTCTCGACCTTTGGTATCTCTGACATTTTCGATTCCCTGTTCCGGGAAGCTATCCCCTCCACTGTATTCAGGTCAATGACAACCTTCTCAGGAATATATCTTACTCCCTGGTCTATATTTACGGGATTTGATATGTCAATGAAAACCTGCAGCCCTGACTTCGAAATGTCTCCAGGATTTATCAGTATTGATTTTGAAGACGTTGCTGCAATGATTATGTCGCTCTGGTTAACAGCCTCCGGCAACCTGTCTGTGCCTACATATACCCCGTCATACCGTCTGGCAAGTTCCTCTCCCAGATTGCTGTTGCGTCCGGCAATTGTGAGTTTTCGTGGAGGTGTCTTCACAAGGTACCTTATGAATGTCTCTGCCATCTGCCCCATTCCTATGACCAGAACGCATGATTCCGGTATGGACTTGATTCCTGCAGCCAGATCAAGTGCGATCACAGGTATGGAAGTTTTTCCCCTTGAGATGTTGGTATTTTCCCTTGCCATTTTCCCCGTGCTTATTGCCTTCCGGAAAATGAGGGAGATAAGCTTGTCCGTCCTGTTCATTTTACTGTATTTCTCATAGGAACTCTTGATCTGGGCCAGTATTTCGTGCTCTCCCAGCGACATGGATTCCAGCCCGGATGCCACCCTGAAAAGATGTGAAACTGCATCCAGGCCTGAAAGGTAAATTCCGCCTGCCATGTCCACATGGGGCGAATCGTCAGAAGTTGTGAAATAGATTTCAACCCTGTTGCAGGTTGAAAGTACCACATGGTGCTGCGATACGCTGGCAGCCAGATGATCTATCTTTTCCGGAGTAAGTGACACCATTTCTTTGAATGATGCTGGATCAAGCCTGTAATTCCATATAATGGCACCAAATGACGTCATATTCAACACGAATATCTCGGAGTGTCTTTGGTCTCCGGGGACCTATACTCCAGATTCATAGAATATATTTAAATTCAGTTTTTTATTGGAAAATTATATAATATAAACGCACTGTCACTGTACTATTTTATGTTTGATACGCGTCGGAATTGAGACGAAAAATGAGGCAACGCTTCCCATCATGATCCACATATAGACTCCCGCAATAATAAGCACCCACTTCATTTTCAGTTGTCCGGTTGAAAGTATCAGGGCAGCAAGCATAAACCCCATGATAAGTATAACAATGTTTGCCTCTCTTCGCCTTTGAATCGGGAAATTATCCTGCTTATACGGTTTGCCCAGCCCATAGCACGCGTTGCATATCTGCATGTGGCCGTTATGTGTATACCCGGTTCCATTGCATTCACTGCAGATATTTCGTGACTTCAATAGATGGTTATGATAATGGATTCCTATATACTTTGCCTAAAAATTTTTCCCTGAATATTTCCTCAACTGCTTCGTCAAGTATTTTGAATAGATGATCTATTGCCTAAACCCTTCCCTGCTGGAAACAGCTTCCACGACATACGAAATAATATACACAACGGGAAGCAGGTAGAAGCCCAGGACCATGGTAATGTCAGCACCAGAAAGGGCCGGAGATGAGCCGAATCTTGCGAGCGCCAAGAAATGAGCCGGATTGGAAGATACAATCATGGCAATTATGCCCAGCGGAATCCCTATTGCCTTTGCGGCATGGCTTCCTCTGTAAACATAATAGGCATCGACAAAAATTATGACTGCAGCAACAATTGTGAGATAGGAAAGATACAGTGGCACAAGGCCGGAAAATCTCAGTATTGCAGCGCCTGCAAGAATTACGAGGTCTGCCGCAGCCAGAATCAAAGAATAATAGGAATCTTTCACAGAGCGGAATCAATTATAATATGAAAACGTTGGGGATGACACCCCGCTCAACCGGAAAAATATCCGAATCAACTGGAAAATCCAGTATTAAATAACGTTAATGTTAATTGAAGACTCAAGTCTTCATTATGGCGCCCAGGAAGACCAGGAGACCTATTACGACCCCGATTATGGCAGCCACAATATAGAATATGGCGCCAATGATCACATTCTGCAGCAGGTGAATATCAGGCATTCTGTAATGTCCGAAGTAAACCATGATTATTCCTATCACGATACCTGCAACCAGAAGTAGCGAGCCGACTGTTCTGCTTTTTCCGCTGCCAAAGTACGCAGTCAGAACTCCCAGCACAAACAGCGATAATGCAAGGAGTCCCAGAATTACAAACAAAAATACTTCCCAGTTCCATGTGTCGAAAACTATCATTAAGATATGCACCTCATAGCTTTATGCCAGTAAGGGTCTTGGTATCTATAACACCGTCGATTGTCCTGATCTGTTCGATCACGATTTTTCCAAGCTCACTGTAATCCTTTGCATCTATCTTAACGATAAGATCGTATTCTCCAAACAGTGGATGTATTTCCACCACATACTGTATCTTGGATATCTTGTTGTATACTTCATGCTCCTTTCCGGGAACCGTGCTTATCAGAATAAATGCTAAGGACACAATCTCACCCTCGTACTATAAACTTCCCAGCCAATATAAATTTTTTCAAGCGGAACCTGCTTACTCTGTTAATCACTGACATTAAAAATTCACAGATTCGCGGTAAATATGGGACATATCGGCAGGTACAAGCCATATTTAGGTAAAGATTCGCGAAAAATCAATAAATGCAGCAGACCTAAGCAGATATGGTCTCAAAGAGAATCCAGAAATTCAGAGTATGATATGGTTGACTGCTTTCCAGAAGCCATATCCTTAATGGTCACTGATTCTGTCTCCGCCTCTCTTGTCCCTATTATTACGGATTTTGTCAGTCCCGCCGCAGATGCCGCTCTCAACTGCGAGGATAATTTTCTGCCACCGGAATCGCGCACTGCAGTTTTGCCGCGCTTCCTAACTTCAGCTGCCACTCTCATAGAATACATCTCAACTCCGTCGGAAGCCATGCATACGTAATACCCGTCAGTTGCAGTTGGCCTGTTCCACAAGCCGTTTCTCCGCAACAGAAGCTCCAGAACCACGTCGCCCATGCCAAAACCAACAGCGGGAATCTCCTGCCCGGAAAGCAGCGTTGAAAGGCTGTTGTATCTGCCTCCTCCAAGAATTGACCTGAGCTCGCCCATGACGTCAAAGGCCTCAAACACAATACCCGTATAGTAAGAAAGCCCTCTTACGATTGAAAAATCGACCACAACGCGTGAATCCGTGAAGAGTGATACCATCTCCATTGTCTTTGCGATCCTGTCCAGAATATCTGAAAGATCCTGTGTGAGAGGGACTATCTCCGAAACTGCCTGCTTCAGGTATACGGATTCCACCCTTGTGCCTGCAAGTTTCAGGATCATTTCCGCGGGTTTCCCGGAGATATCAATGGCACCAAGCGCCTCAATAAATTCATTTTCCGCAAGCTTCCGGAATCTGTCGATAACAGAGAACGCGCGGGCAGCGTCCTCAATCTGCATGGACTTAAGTATCTTCTCCATCATTCCTCTGTGGTTCATCCTGATCTCATAGTTTCCGGAAAGCCCCAGTGAATCCAGTATTGATGCAGCCAGGCCTATAATCTCCGCGTCGGCATCAGGTGTGTCCGGACCAAAAAGGTCAGCATTGAACTGAACGTGTTCCCTTAGCCGGCCCGACTGTGGCTCCTCATACCTCCATATCTTGGGAAGGCTGAACCACCTTACTGGCTTCTGAAGATCCTTCTTGGAAGTAAGCATCCTCACAACCGAAGGTGTTGCTTCAGGGACCATTGTAACTTCCCTGCCGCCCTTGTCCACAAAGGAGAATGTCTGGCTCACAAGCTCATCTCCTGATTTTATTCTGTAGAGATCAAGCGGTTCAAGGCTGGGAAAGTCTATTATCTGGAACCCAAAGGAATGCGCAACCCTCTTGGCCGTGCTGAACATGTTCTCCCTTGGCTCTGCATCTTCAGGATAAATGTCCCTGAAACCCCTCAGGCTTTCAAACTTCATCGTCAAGGCATTCACTCAGGATATATATCCGATTTCATTCCCATGGTCTCAGAACAATACATTTAAATATTTTCATGTTAATATTTATTCAGTTGGATTCCAAACGTGCCGATACAGTTTTCGCCATGCTTAGGGATGGCGGATTTACAAAGAATCAGTCCAAGATACTTGCTATGTTGGAGCAGGTGAGTGACGTGGGCCTCCCTGAACTTACCCTTTATCTTGGGATGAGTTCGTCCAGGGCTTCGGAAAGCCTGAAGGCACTGTTGAGAACAGGCTACATAATGGCGATGGACGTGAAATATGTCATGGGAAAGGGGAGGAGCAGGCGCATATATCGCCTGAAGATGCCCATAGAGCAGATCCTATCTGATTCACGCAGAAGGGTTGCCGTTATGATAACATACCGCAATAACATCGATCCCTAGTGTCCGTTTATCTTCCTTTCAAGCCGTTTGGAATACCTGTTCAGGGAGAAATGGGAATATGACCCCAGCGTGTTCTTTATCTTCAGCCCGTCCATTCCGTCTATGCCTTTTCCTATGATGTTAACCAGAGTCTTCTCTCCCTGGTCAGCTATGCTGCTGTAGTGAAATTCATGCCCCCGTACGATTTCTCCCTTCCTGAACAGCAGGGAATCCTGGACAGCCTTAAGCTGCGTATAGCTCAGGGTGAGCCTTTCATTCTTCCTCACAGTCCCATTGAACACGCCTCCCATGGGATAAACACCGGATTCTGTCTCCATCTCCCTCTCAAGATACATGAGCCCCCCACATTCTGCAATTATGTTACCTCCGGATTCAGAATAATCCCTGATCATGCCACTCAGCGCATGGTTGGCAGAAAGCTCCGGGGCATAAAGCTCTGGATAGCCGCCGCCAAAGTAAACCATATCTGGATTTTCGGGACGTTCCCCGGATACAGGAGAAAAGTAGTTCACCTTGCCAATCCTTTCCAGCGCCCATATAGAATCTGCATAATAGAAGTTGAATGCCCTGTCAAGGGCTATCCAGATATTTTTTCCTCCACCTGAAATCGTTGCAGGACTGGGCTGCTGGAATTCTCTCTCAGGCAGATCATCTATGAATCCCATGTCCAGATAATTTGATACCAGGGAAGCTTTCTCCCCGATATCATCCATCTCCTGCCCGGTATGCAGTCCCAGGTGCCTTTCCGGGACGGTGAAGCGATCTTCCCGTGGTATTGCGCCTATTATGGGTATGCCGTGTTCTGTGAAGGGCTTTGACACCATCTCAAGGTGCTTATGGGATGCATACCTGTTGATAACTACACCAAGGGTTAGACGGGTTATGAAGGATTTTGCAATGTAATAGGCTGATTCAGCGAGCTTCGATACGTCGATGACAAGGACATAAGGAATCGAGAACTTCCTGAAGTAATAATATGTGCTCAGGTTTATCGGCGACCCTGAATCATAAAGCCCCATGACTCCCTCAACAATGCCGTAGTCATATTTTGAAGCAGCTCCAGCCAGGACGCTGGAATATGCTCTCCCCTGTATCCAGCGGTCAATGTTCCATGTCCTGTTTCCGGTGACTCTTGAAGAAAGGCCGCCGTCTATGTAATCCGGGCCAATCTTAAATCCGGTGGAATTTTTAAGCCTGGAAAGAAAAGCCAGCGTCACTGTTGTCTTGCCTGACCCTGTCATTGGGGCAGCAATGCCGAAAACCTTCATGGCGGGTTATTCAGTCCCAGATAAAATAAGTGACCATAAATAAGGGTGGTGCAGACATGTTTCACTTTCCCTTGAGGCATATATGTTATAAACAAATGTTAATTACTAATTAGAAATATAACCTCATGGAACGGGACTATTATGTTGATTCCCTCAGGAAATCAAATTTCAAGATAACACCGCAAAGGCTCACCGTCATAGATTACGTAAGGGATCACAGCCCTGGGCATTTCACTGCAGAAAAGATATTCAACGCAATAAGGGAGGAGGAGCCAACCATCACCCTGGCAACAGTCTACAATATACTCAAGGCACTGCAGTCCGCAGGCACATTGAAATCCCTTGAACTCAACGGCACAACATGGTTTGAGACCAACACAAAATTCCATGCCAATTTCCTTTGCACGGTATGCGGGAACATCTACGACATGGATATGGACGAGGACTCTCTTCTCCGCTCAATAGACGTGGATGGGAACCTGATAGAACAGGCAAGCTTAATTCTGAAGGGTGTATGCCGTGAATGTCGCCGAAACGGTTATGATCACTGATTTTTCAGGGCCTCTATAATTTTTACTGCATCCGAATTTTCAGCAGGATCGTGGACCCTAACAATATCCACTCCTTCCCCTGCAAGATATGCAGTCAGTGCAATGGTTCCGGAAAGCCTTTCCTGCACATCACGGCCGGTTATATTTCCTATGAACGCCTTACGGGAGACCCCCACAAGCAATGGAAGGCCGAACCTGTAGGACCGGATATTCCTCAATATATCAAGATTTCCGGCAGTATCCTTTGCAAATCCGATTCCCGGGTCCACGACTATCCTGTTGGGTTCCACACCGGAATCCATCATTCTGATAACACGTTCCTGGATTTCTTTGATAGTCTCCGCAACGAGGTCCCCGTAATGTGTCATGGACTGCATGGTTGTTGGAGTGCCGCGCATATGCATTACGACACACTGCATTTTACCCTCAGCAGCAATCTGGATCATCCGCTGGTCCGAAAATCCGCTTATATCATTCAGCATGCTGATCCTGTCCCTGAAGTAACTGGCAACATCCGGATGCCTGGTGTCCAGCGACACAGGAATGCTCGAAGTTGAGGTTATGTAATCCAGCACAGGCTTAATTCTCTCAATTTCTTCCTCGGTGCTTACAGGAGCACTGCCTGGCCGGGTGCTTTCTCCCCCTATATCAACAATGTCCGGTTTCCGGTCAAGTATGCTGTCCACAGCCCTATCGGGAACACTGTGCCTGGAACCAGGGTAAAAGGAATCTGGGGTTGTATTTATGATAGCCATGATTCTGGTATGGACCGTACTGGCAGGCCGGCTTTCAGCAAGCAGGGCTCCCATCCTGGCATCCAAATTCAGATTGGAGATTTCCGTTGAAATATAATGGAAATATAGCCTTCCAGATATGTTTACAGGCTCAAGAGGAACAACCCCGCTTTCATGTATTTCCTCCACACTTATCAGTTCAAACTTCTCAGGGTATCCACCCTGGAAAGCTCTATTGATGTTTCTTGCTGGAAAAGCGAACACACCCGTGGACATTGAACCTGATATAACCTGGGTATATTTATCCTGCCCGATCCGGCCGGGAAGCCACATGACAGTTACTGCCATATAGACCCCTGACTTTATGAATAAATAAACATAATTTGATAAAATTTTGTGACATTTTGTTGAATTTTCTATTGCCAGATAATCTTATTAATAAAATTACAATTAGGATTACTTGCGTGACGAAGAGGATCGAAACCAACATGGAAAACAGTGAAGACCGCCCTATTGACGGTATTGGGTACCACAGGAATTACACAAACATTGATGAACTGTCAGTGGCCATAAGCAAAGGCCTCAGCCTGCAGAACAGGAGCATGAGCCCGGAAGAAGCCTTTGAGGCGGCTGAGCACCTGATCAACTTTTTTGGATACAACGATCGGGTTATAGATAACATGCTTGAGCCCGAGGACAGGGATGCTTTCTATACCATGGAGGACATTGGAATTCTCCAGACTGAGAGGGAGGAGACCACTCTGTATGACGGAAGGGAATGGAGAATACATTACTGGATACTCAATGTGAACCGCATTGTTGAACTGTCAAAGATGAAGACGGTTACCACGAAGATTGAGAAAAACCAGGACTTCCAGATATATGATGATATTCCTGATGAGTACTGGAAGATGAACTAGGTGCTGAATTGCAGATCGCTGTACTTGATCGGGAAAGGTGCCATCCAAAGAGGTGCCACCATGAATGCCAGTATTACTGCCCACCTGTTCGCAGCGGAACGCCTACAATAGAATTTCCGGTGCCTGATGAGCAGCCGGTTATAAATGAGCCGCTGTGCATTGGATGCGGCATATGTGTGCACCGATGCCCATTCGGCGCAATAAAGATTATCGGGCTGCCGGATGAGCTGAATTCCGAAATCACCCACCAGTACGGTCTGAATTCTTTCCGCCTCTATTCACTCCCGGTACTGGAACAGGGAAAGGTTACAGCCATCCTGGGGCAGAATGGAATGGGCAAGACAACAACACTGAAGATTCTTTCGGGGCTGCTGGTGCCTAACTTTGGCAAATATGAGGAGGAGGCATCAAAGGATAATGTCATACGTTATTTTGCAACCTCGCTTATGGGCACTTATTTCCAGGATATTTATGAGGGGAAGAGGAGAGCTGTCCTGAAGGATCAGAACGTTGACCTGATTCCAAGGGTGGTGAACGGTACTCTTGGAGAAATCCTGCGAAGGAATGATCCTCAGCACAGGTTCGATGATGTGGTATCACAGCTTGAAATGGAGGGATCTCTGGAAAGGGATGTGAAGGCATGCTCCGGCGGCGAGCTGCAGAAGCTTGCCATTGCCACAACTCTGCTGAAAGATGCAGATATATATCTCTTTGACGAAATGTCATCCTACCTTGATGTGGCTGAAAGGATCAGGGTTGCCAAAATAATCCAGGAACTGTCAAAAACCAAGACAGTCATGGTTGTTGAGCACGATCTGGCCCTCATGGACTGGATGGCTGATAGTGTTCATCTGGTGTACGGCCAGTCTGGTGCCTACGGAATCATAACGGAGCAGAGAACCAGCAACAAGGCAATAAATTCTTTCCTTGAAGGATACCTGAGGGAGGAAAATGTCAGGATAAGGAATTATTCAATAGATTTCCAGGAAAAATCCGCCAGGAGGACGGCCAGCGGTTCTGAAATTGCCTCGTGGTCAGACCTTTCAATGGAACTTGAAGGCTTCACCCTGAAGGTGGAGAACGGGTTGATCCGCAATGGTGAGGTTATCGGTGTTCTGGGAAGAAATGCGCTTGGGAAATCCACCTTTGCGAAGATGCTTGCCGGCATAATGGCACCAACCACGGGATCTCTATCGAGGACCCTGAAGATATCATACAAGCCGCAGTACATTTCGTCAGATTTTCAGGGAACTGTTTCTGAACTTCTCTATCAGGCTCTGAAGGAAAAAATGGACAGTGCCATGGTAAAGAATGAGGTGATGAAGCCCCTGGAAGTTGATTCACTTTTTGACAATAATGTGGAGGATCTTTCGGGCGGCGAGCTGCAGAGGGTTTCAATCGCCCTGACCTTATCCCTTGATGCAGACCTGTACATAATCGATGAGCCATCTGCTCACCTTGACAGTGCCTACAGGATGTCCGCAGCCAGAATTATAAGGCGTGTCATGGAAAACAACAAGAGGAGCGCCTTCGTTATTGATCATGATGTGTATCTAATTGACCTGATTTCCGATGCACTCATAGTCTTCAACGGTACTCCCGGGAAAGAGGGCTTTTCACGGGGCCCCATGTCCATGAAGGACGGAATGAACATGTTCCTCAGGGATGCAGGTGTGACATTCCGAAGGGACGCCACCACCAAGCGCCCAAGAATAAACAAGATCAACAGCAGGCTGGACAAGTCCCAGAGAGAATCCGGAAATTACTATTATTCGGGATGATATCCCGCATCGAGGTACAGTATTGGAAATCATACACAGGGATGGCCTGGCGAGAATCGGGAAATTTTCCACCGCACACGGCGATATCCAGACCCCCACAATTCTTCCGGTTGTAAACCCAAATATACCCACACTCACCACAGAGGAAATGGTCAGTCTGGGAGCGAGAGCGTTCATAACAAACAGCTACATAATCAGGAGAAACACGAAACTGAGGGAAAGGGCCGAAAAATATGGAGTCCATTCCCTGCTTGGATTTGACGGGCCAATAATGACTGACAGCGGCACCTTCCAGAGCCATGTGTACTCCGATGTTGAATTCTCAAATGTTGAGATAGTGGATTTCCAGAGGAAGATAGGAAGTGACATATCCACAATACTTGACATATTCTCAGAGCCTGATTTTTCCCATGACCGGGCAAAGGAGGCAGTTCTTGAGACACACAGGAGAATGGCTGAATTGCCGCCCATTGATGATACCATAATGGCAGGGCCCATACAGGGGTCGCTTCACATGGATCTCAGGAAGATGTCGGCAGAACTCATGAGCTCATCCCAGGCAGGATACCTCCCCATAGGTGGTGTTGTGCCTCTTCTTGAAAACTACCGCTATGATGACCTTGTTGACGTTATACTTTCCAGCAAAGTTAATGCTGATTTTTCCAAGCCCATACACCTTTTCGGCGGGGGGCATCCCATGTTTATGGGAATGGCAGTTCTCCTTGGCGTTGACATTTTCGATTCCGCATCCTATGTGAAGTATGCCAGGGACAACAGAATGCTTTTTCAGGACGGGTCCAGGGACCTGTCAAAGATAGGATCATTTCCCAGGTGGAGCCCCCTGTACGGTAAATACACCGTGGACGAGGTCAGAAATGCATCACCTGAGGAGCGCTTCAGATTGCTTTCCATGCACAACCTTTCTGCAATCTTCAATGAGCTTGAGGAGATCAGGGAACAGATTTACCAGCAGAGGCTGTGGCAGTATGTGGAGGCCAGATCACGATCGCACCCCTATCTTTTCCGTGCATTCCTGCGCCTTCTTGATCACTCCGGGTCCCTGGAGAAATTTGAGGACCTTTCCAAGAAGAGCACATTCTTCTATTTCGATGAATACAGCGAGAGAGGGCCGTATTTCAGGAGAATTGAGCGGAATCTCGGGTACCTCATGTCACCGGATAAGGGAAAATTCAGGGTGCTCTCGCCAGATCACTGGCATCCCGGAAGAATCCATTCCCTGGAGTTTGTATCCCTCTATGAGAGAACCAGTGAACGTTTCCTGGTGCCATGGAACAACACTGTGATCCCGGTTGAGCTGGATGAGACCTATCCCTTCCAGCAGATGATATCCAGCGGCCTTGTGAGGCCGGATTCCATGGCGGTTGCAGGAGAATGGCCTGCAGATGGAAAACTGCCGGAAGGCATTGAATCCGGATCAAGGAACTTCAGGCTGGAGAGGGTAAGGACGGTTGCTGATTTCCAGTTCGGCTCAGGAACCGGCAGGAAGCTGTTTCCTGATGCATGTGAAGTGAGAGTTTCACGGTCAACGGGCAGGTTGAGGAGCGTCCTGCTTGATGGGCGCCTCCTGGCAACGCTCAGGGCCCATGACGGCTTTTTCACCCTGGGAATTGCAGGTGCGGAAATACTGCATGATATTTCACCAGGCCTGGAGAACAGAGTTGTGGTTACGGACGACAGCGCTGAATTCAATGCACAGGGATACAACGTATTCTTCAAGTTTGTGAAGAAATTCGACAATGCAATAATAGCAGGCAATGAGGTGCTTGTTGTTGATGATGCTGATCACCTTGTGGCTGTTGGGAAATCTGTTGCCTCCGGCCCCGAAATGGGCTACTACAGGAAGGGGGTCGCAGTGAAGGTCCACAGGGGAGTCCGGGAAAAGCCTGAAGCAGATCAGGATTGAGCCGCTTGCGTACGCTTCATCTTCAGATACTTGTCCAGAGAAGTCATGAGCATTGCCGCAACCATGACTGTCCCCCCTATTATCACGGATATGCCCAGTGCCTCGTGTGCGATTATGACAGAAGCAAGTGCCGCAAATACAGGTTCTCCGACATAAATTACACCGGCCGCCGCGGGATCAACATAGATGAGTGCAATTGTTGAGACATAATATCCGAAAATGCTTCCGAATATTGCAGTGAAGACAAGCGCGAAGATCACGTAACCGTTGAATGTCCCTATTCCGCCCGGCGATATTGGTATGGCTGCAAATGAGAAAATGGTGACGGCAAGCAGCTGGTAGAAGGTGAATGTGTACGAATTGAGGCTACCAGAATACCTTGATACGTATGCAATCTGCACTGCGTAAGCAACTCCGCACATGAGTGTGAGGAGATCGCCCAGCCTGCTGCCGAATCCTGCTGATGAACCTGCTGACATTATTATGAGCCCCGCAAATGCTATGACGGAGGCGTAGACATCCATGTGCGATACTTTGTTGTGAAGGAACATGAAGGAGATGAGGGGAAGAATCACAACATAGATGCCTGTTATGATGCCGGATGCCGCAGCGCTTGTGTAATCAAGCCCAACGGTCTGGAAATAGTAGCCAAGAAAGAGAAGGAAGCCTGCAATGAAGCCGGTCAGGATGTTGCGCCTTTTCCGGAAATCGCCGCCTTTCCGCACCAGGATGCCCATAAGTGCTGTTGCAATCAGGAACCGGAAGGCAAGAAATGCATCTGCGCTTACGTACTGCAGGGCTGTTTTTATTATGGGGAACGTCACGCCCCAGAAGAATGTGACCAGAAGAAGCATGAGCATGTAGAAAAGTTTCTTCTCCATCAGGCAGCATACCATATTTCATGGGAGTATAACACTTTTCGGGAATGGCTTGAAGTCAATGGCTGGGAGCTGCAGGGCATCACGCATCAGCCGATCCGGGCACCACCCTGTTCCTGAAGAAATTCATCAGGATCGCCGGATGCCTCAGGAGAATTCTTATGACCAGGCGTGACGGGTAATCTATGTCCCCAACACTGTTTATCATTTCCACAACACCAGGGGATGACAGCATGCTGTATATGCGTGAGAGCGAAGAATCGCTCAGACCTGCGAATATCCTCTGCACAATGCCATCCATCCACAGTTCCCGGCCCAGCTGCGATTTCCAGTACCTCTCGTATCTTGACAGGGAATTCCCGCTGAAAGTCTGGCTCTGGAACGCCTCATTTATTGCACTGGCAGCATGATGGGCAGAAACTATGCCGGTATATATGCCACCGCCGGTGAGTGGCTTCACTATGCCTGCTGCGTCTCCCACCAGCAGGCTCCTTGGCCCTGATGTCCTTGAAAGATATGCAATCGGTATTGGCCCACCGGTCACCGACAGGATCCTCCCTTCCGGAAACCTTTTCTGGAGCCTGCCGAAAAGGTCCCTTGCACCGGGGCCGATGGTCCCCAGGCCGATTCTGGTTATATCTCCAGTGGGAACTGCCCATGCAAAGAAGCCATGGGAACTCTCGCTGCCAAGATAGACATTTACGCTGTCCTGATCCGGAAGCCTGACCGCAGAATCCACCTGGTATGTTGAAACGACCCGCGAAGGGCGGGAACCGTAGAGAGATTTACGCACCACACTGTTGGCACCGTCAGCCCCAACTATCATGGCAGAGGTTGCCTCAAGGACGTTGCCTTCATGCCTGTATTTTACATGGACAGAATCGACTGAAACCTTCACTTCGGTTATCCTTGAATCAAGCCGTACATCTGCTCCAGCAGAAATGGCCATGGCTGAAACATCCCTGTCGAATGAATCCCGGTATATGACCGTGGTCTCCTCGGACTTCTCAATGTGCATCTCCCTGTTCCCAGGGAAGAAAACATTGGCACCATGAAGTCTGTTTGCCACTGCACTGCTCTTCACGTATCCGAAAACCCTTGACGTCACAACCCCGGTGCATTCAACAGGCCTGCCTATCTCCCTGTGTTCCTCCAGGTTGAGAACGCTGTATCCCATGGAGGCAAGCCTGTATGAGGCATAGGAACCTGCCGGACCGGCACCGGCCACAATGACATCCAACACAGCAACACATGCAATTCTTGATTAAAACGTTCTTGTAACAGTCTACATATGGCTTTTATATGAAGGAATATTGACACATGACGCCCATGAAGAAGGTCAAGCCTTCCCAGCTGAAATCCATTCTAACTGAGGTTGCAATAAACGGCAGGCTGCCGGTTATGGTGTGGGGTGCACCGGGCATAGGTAAATCCCAGATCGTGAGAGAAACAGCTGCAGGGCTTGGAATGGGCATCCTTGACCTTAGGCTCAATTATTATGAGGAGACTGACTTCCTTGGCATACCCGTCCGCACAGAAAGAGGCATGGAGTTCGTCAAGTATTCCCGCTTCCCACGCAGCGGCAGGGGCATATGGTTTCTGGACGAGATCACACATGCAAGGACCTCCACCCAGGGACTTGTTTTCCAGCTCATCAATGACGGGATGATTGAGGACTATGCAGTCCCGGAGGGATGGAGGCATTTTGTCGGCTCATCAAATCTGCCTTCACACAGGAGCATTTCAAACACCATGCCATCCGGCCTGTCCAGCAGGTTCACCGGCGGGCACTATGAACTGATTCCTGATGTGGATGACTGGGCAGAATGGGCCATTGCAAGTGCTGTGGACGAAAGAATCATCTCATTTGTGGCTTACATGGAGCACAATGACCAGAGGCCATGGCTCTTCCGGCAGGAGAATGACTATCCCCTTACGCCAAGGACATGGGCAACCGGCGTGAATTATGCCGTGAGAAACCTCAAGGGAGAGGCGCGGGACATTGCAATAATGGGAATGATTGGGGAAGAGAACGGGCTTGAGTTTCTTCATTACCTGAAACTTGCCGCCGACATGCCTGATCCCGTGAAGATCATAGGAGGTGATTATGAATGGTTGAGTGGGGAGCATGATCCATCACTGTGGTATCTGCTGGCAGGAAGCATTGCCAGGGTAGCTTCGCAGGACAGTGGAAGGATCACAGGATGCCTCAGGGCACTGCTTCACATGAAGGGCGAATACGCTGCCCTTGGATTCAGCCTGATGAGAAAAGTTGTGGAAAAGGAAGCGCTTGCCTCCAACGAGTTTCTTGCCTCCAACATTGGCAAATTCAGGGAGATCATGGGTGTTTCAGGTGCAGAATCCTGACAGAGTTCTTTCCTCCATAAGAAGAAACCTTCTGGTGGAGTTTCCTTTTCTCGGTTCCATTCTGTCGTCAATTGATTTTATCCCGGACAGCAGCGTCCAGAGGTTTGCCATACAGGATGCCGCGCTTCATTACAACGCAGATTATCTTGCTTCAGTTGCACCGGTGGAGGCACGGTTCCAGCTTGCCAGATCAGTCCTGCATGTGGCCCTGAACCACGGCCCCAGGAGAGGCCAGAGAAATCGGGATCTGTGGTCTTTATGCACAGATATTGCAGTGGATTGCATCCTGGCAGAGGCAGGGCTGGCCCATGGAGTTTCTGGCGTACTTTTTATGAGAAGCATGAAGGAAATGTCTGCCGAGGAGATTTATTCAATACTTTCCGCTGAAGCTGGAATCCCGGCAGTTAACCTGTTCGGTGATCCATATTCTTCCAGTGGCGGGCCAGCGCGTGAAATACTTGCGGACCGTGTCTCGTCAGCAAGGAAGATCAACAGATCGCTGATTCTGAAAAGCATGCTGGAGAGCCAGGGCACTGGCTCTGAGGGTGGACAGTATTCAGCCAGAATGAGTGAAATAATTGCCGGTGCCAGAATAACTGCCATTTTGGCTGGAAAGAGCTCAGTTCCGGCTCAAATCCGGGTGAAGGATAATGAAATACAGCGGATTTCAATAAGAAATCTCCTAGAACCTTACATGGAACCTGATAAATCTGCAAGGAGCAGATCAAGGTTCAGCAGGAAATACGTGGATGTCGGCATCTACGTTCCCGGCAGGGGGAAGAAATGCCTGAAGGCAGTGATTGCCATTGATGTTTCCGCATCGATTGATCCTGCAGTGGCAGATGCGTTCTTCTCTGATAGTGCGGACCTGATCTATGGCCTGCAGCCAGAGGATGGGGTCAGGCTCATTCAGTTTGATTCTGACGTGGTTTACGACCAGATGTTCTCCGGATCGTTATCCCATGACGATTTCCAGTTCATAAGGAGAGGAATGGGGGGCACGGATTTCAATGCTGTTCTCTCAAGGCTGGCAGCGGATGGGAATGCATGGCCACTTGTATTCCTCACGGACGGGAGAGGAGAAATCCACGCCACAGAACCTAACTTTCCGGTCATATGGATAACAACCGGGGAATGCCCTTCCGCTGGGATATGTGTTAAATATGGGGATAATCAATGAAGATCAATCATATTCTCCGCATACTGGCGGATTTCATAATGGATTACGGACCTTGCAATGTTTCACTGGTGGAGGGGTCTGCAGTTTTATCATTTCCTGAACTGAAGCCCATGCTGATAAGATATGGCAGCCGGTATAGCTACACGGCAATGCCGCTTATGCGCGTTGTCTTCAGAGTACCTGCCCTGGCAGACCTTTCGGGAAAAGCCTGCTCTGGTGAATTTCCCGTTGGTACCATGGAAATTGAAATTGGCAGGATCATGATTACCATAGGGGACGGCAGCGAGAAAACGGTATGGCTGGATCCGGCTGCACTGGATAAGCTTGTATTCCATCCTGGCGGAAAGGAGCAGAAAAACATAGGAAATGTAAAAGAATTCCTTGATGATCTTGATGACACAGGTCTCTGAGTAATACCCGATAAATTGTCTCAATTCTGTCCTTTAACATCAGGTTACGCTAAAAAAAATTTAAATGGTGCAATAAATTATAGCAATAATGACAGAGTATAATATAGTTGGAAACGAGGTGCAGTACCTTGAAACAAGGCTGAATGAGGGAGATTCTGTGCTTATTGAACCGGGTCACCTCATATCCAAGAGCCCGTCAGCAAGGCTCGACGTCAGGAGCGGAGGGCTCAGGGGAGCGTTCTCACACATGCTTGCCGGTTCGGCAGTATTCCTTCTGAAGGTTGATGGACCGGGCAAGATCAGATCCGCAGGCTTCCTTCCCGGGAAAATACTGAAGATCGATCTCACCGGTAATGCAATAATAGCTGAATTCAATGCTTTCCTCTGCATGGATTCCACCATCAACTATTCCACGAAATTTGCCGGGATATGGCAGGGCATCCTGGGAGGGGAGGGACTTTTCCTGGAAAGGTTCAGTGGAACTGGTTCCATCATGCTTCATGGCCATGGTCATGTTGTGGAGATGAATCTCAAGGAAGGGGAGGAAATACAGGCAGAGCTCAGCCACGTACTTGCTTTTGATGAATCTGTCCAGTACAGCGTCGGCCGGATTGGTGGCCTCAAAACCATGATACTCGGCGGAATGGAGGGGGAGGGGCTCTTCTTTGCAGACATGAGGGGGCCCGGGCGGGTCTGGCTTCACACAATATCGATGTTCCAGCTCGCCGCAAAACTTGCCTTCAAGAGATGATCTTTCAGGAAAGCAGGATAACCATCCCTCTATTTTTCAGCGCCTGAACAGTGACCAACCGCCATTTGCGAAAAAGGAATTAAGCACTGCATGATTCAGCATACATGAGAGCCACAATTATGCTTGACGTGGGAGCCGACATTGCGGAGAAATGTTCTGCTGTTGCAGGCATACCGGTTGATGTGAAGAACCCGGATGGTGCAGATATACAGATAGGCATGAGGGATTTTGTCCCGACACCCGACCTGAAGCTTGTCCAGACCGTATCTGCCGGCGTGGACCACCTTAATTTCAGGAACTTTTCAGACCGGGTATTATTCTGCAGCAATGCCGGAGCCTTCTCCGATTCTGTGGCACAGCACGCCTTTGCCCTTATCCTTTCCAACACCAACAAGATATGCCAATTCAACAGTGAAATCAGATCCGGCATATACAGAAAAGACCTGGTGCATAGCCTTTACGGAGAAACACTTGGAATACTTGGATACGGAGGAATAGGCCAGAGCTGTGCCCGAATTGCCAGAAGCCTGGGCATGAAGGTGCTGGCCTACACCCGGAGCAGAAGGGATGATGGTTATGTTGACAGGTACACAGACGGCCCTGAGGAGATTATGTCAGGATCATCGGTGGTTATCATAGCGCTGCCACTGACATCTGCAACAAGGAACTACGTTGGCAGAAAGCTCCTGCAAAAATTCAGGGGTACCATGATTGTGAACATAGCCAGGGCAGATATTGTGGCAAAGGATGACATGATGGCATTCCTCAATGGAAATCCAGGGGTAATGTTCCTTTCAGATGTGTGGTGGAACGAGCCGAATGTTGAACTTCCGCTTCCCGAGAACTCCGTGCTCACGCCCCATGTTGCGGGCATATCGCAGGAATCCATGTCAACCGCACTCATGAGGGCATGCGGCAACGTGAAGAAATATCTTGAGGGAAAGCCTGAGCATGTTGTGAACGTAAAGGAATATCTCTGAAGTGCAATACAGCTTCCGTCGGCTATCAGAACTCGAAGAGGCTTGTCTGCTTCTTTCCTTCCTCAACATCGCCGGCAGGCCGGTGCGCCTTTACGGCGGACTGATCATTCAGAGCCCCGAAATTCAACAGGTTTGACTGGCTCTCTGCCGATACGTAGTCCTCTGCAATTCCTTCAAGAACC
The DNA here is from genome assembly GCA_021819605.1 of Thermoplasmata archaeon. Classification (GTDB taxonomy): domain Archaea; phylum Thermoplasmatota; class Thermoplasmata; order Thermoplasmatales; family Thermoplasmataceae; genus UBA509. The sequence goes on along the minus strand of JAKAQT010000001.1, from coordinate 29,642 downwards.
CTGTCAAGGGTTTCCTCCACCCTTCTTGCGTAATAATCCCAGTCCGGCTTGCCCTGAAATTCAGCACCGTCAATGTATGGCTCAACCTCCTGGGGTGATTTCCTGCTGTTTGTAACTATCCATGAAACCTTCATGCCGGGTATGAATGTCTCTCCCCTTTCCATCAGCATCCTGGCTATCCTCACGTTGGCCAGGGATTTCTCCTCCTTGTAGCTCCTGAATTCCCTGACCGTGCGGGATATCACCAGGCTTTCCATGTCAATTGTGCTGTCTCCTTTCCTGATCTTATCCACTATTTCCCTCTTGTATGCCACAGCTCCCTCTATGTCCCGGTCAAGCACCAGATCAAAAACGTGAGATAGCGCCTGGCTCTGCAGGTCAAATGAATCTGTGCGCCTGACCTCATAACCACGCACCAGTATCTCCCCCTTCTGGGATTCCGGGTAAATGATCTTCCCTGCATAACGCTTCTTGGCGCCGTGGGAGAAGAGAGGATCCATGACCTTCTCGAATTCGACGGTGACACCCTCGTCCCTTGAAACTCTCTCGCTCAGTTCCATGCCAACCTTCACGGCTTCGCTGTCACTGCTTGCGCCTGATTCTATGAATATGCTGTCCGTATCCCCGTATATGACCCGGTAATTCTCACTTTTGAGCTTATCGATGAGCGATGTTATTGTCTTCCTGGCGAATGCAGTAACCGCACCGCCTATGTCCAGATTTGTGAATCTGTAGAATGAGGATGCCAGAACACCGTAAAATGTGTTCATAAGTATCTTGATTGCCCCCTGCACGCCATCGAGATATTCCTTTTCGCCGGGACTGGCCGACTTCATCTGCCTCTTCACGGCATCCCTCTGATCCATGAGCTCCTTCAGCAATCTTGGGACGAGCCCCTCCCTCTTCTCCCTAGAGAGGAAGTGGACTCCGTTTGGGGCCACTATCTCTCCGGATGGATCGAACGTTGTGAAGCAAATGTTGTATTTCATGATCATAGAGGGATACATGCTCTTGAAGTCCAGCACAACCACGTAATCGTAAATTCCCGCACCAATGCTGTGCACATATCCTCCCTCTATGGGGGCTTCCTTGTAGTTGTGCTTTGTCATTGGCACGCCTATGCCTTCCCTGTCAGCTTTCCTGATGAGCAGTGAATCCACATAATTGCTTGTCCCTCCGTTTGTGACGTCGTCAAGGGGGAGCTTGGCCACAGTGCTCATGAACATGTTGCGGTCCACAATGCGTATTTTCTGGAAGATCCTGAGGGTCAGGTCAGCATCCTTGATGCAGTACTGCGTAACCTCATCAGGTCTTGTTGCCCACTCTTCCTCAATCTTCAGCCTGTTGATGTTGTCCTTGCCCTCACCCAGCAATTCCCTGGAAACATAGTTGAGGCTTTCATGCTTGGGGTGCAGCACCTTCTTGACACCCCACCAGGTATCCGATATGATGCGCCCGTGCAGGCGCCAGTACTGTCCCTGCACCCTGTGGGGAGACTGATGATCCCTGCCTATGCCAAACCTGACGCCATTCCTCTCCATCCTGTACTTCAGTACAGGAAGGTCGTAACCATCTATGTTGTACCCTGTGAGCAGGTCGGGGTCCTTGCTGTTCACGAGCTTGACGAAGTCCCTGAGAAGGTCCCGTTCCTTTCCTGAAACCGCACCTTTTTCAGTGGTGTTTCCGTCCGTCAGTGAATAGCCTATGACAAAAATCTGCCCGTACTCCTCATCTGGGCCCTTCTGAATGGCATTTTCTATATCAAAGCTCATTATTTTCAGGGGAGGATTGAATTCAGGTATGTTCCTGATATTCTGGATGCGCAGAACATAATCCGTGGTGTAGTTCTGCCTCTCATCAGGCATCTCCTGGCCCTCTATCTCAACACATGACCCCAGGTCCATATCGTATATGAAACGGTGATGGAACGGTATGTCGGCGGCAAGCACTTGGACGTCCTGGCACTTCTCCCTGAGCTGTGGCACAAGCCACGGTGACTTTACATAAATCCTCATGACACGCTGGTCGGAGCCGGAAACCCACAGCTTCTTTTCCTCCTCCCTGACATACTGCTCATCGAGCCTGTATTTCTGCAGGCATGCATCAGTCGGGTTCACAAGATCGAAATATGGCTGGAAGCCAAAGTAAAGTGAAGTCACGGACTTTCCATCATCGGTCCTGCCATAGATCTCCATGGCCACATCTGAACGCCTGTACGATGCCACCAGTATGCGGACATTCAGCTTCATCATACTTGCTATTGCGGTTACATTGAAATATATGTTGATCAGATGTGCCCGACGGATTCATGACATAAGTTTCAGCATGGAACAAGTCTGGAACTTCATGAACAGGCGGGTGTTTTCTGGCACAAACTGTCCAGCATGAGATAATTTCCGGAGGCATAGGCGCTTCACAAGGAAATCCATGGATAATGTGTCAACATTAAATACAGAGATATGCATTGATTGGAGCACACTGCCTTATCATGGCAGGGGAAGGTCGTATCATGAGTGAAATCCTGAAGCTTGTAAAGAAGCATGAAAAGTACAGATCAGAATCGTTGAATCTCCAGGCATCTGAAAACATTATGAGTATGGATGCCAGGGAAGCCCTCTCCTCAGATCTTGCCTCCCGATATTCACTTGTGCTTGATCCAAGCAAGGGCGATGCCTACGGGGGAACACAGTATACGGAAGAGATACTCCATGAAACCGAGAAGCTGGCAGCCGCCCTGTATGGATCAAAGTATGCCGAAGTGAGACCCCTGGGAGGTCATATCGCAGCCGAGATGGTTATCCTTTCGCTGATGAGCAAGAGGGAGAACATGATGTCCATTGCCGAGAAGGATGGTGGATACACCGGCTATCAGAATGGGTATCTGCCGCAGATGTTCGGTTTCCAGAACTATGAGGTCCCTTATGACCAGGCATCCCAGGAGATAAATCTCCAAAAGCTGGAAAGAGCCATGAAGGCATCCAGCCCCTCCCTTGTGGTTCTTGGACAGTCATTCTTCCTGAAGCACTATGACCTGAAGCCCCTGAGGGAAATGTGCGATGCGTACAACTCATACCTTGCATACGATGGATCTCACGTAATGGGCCTCATTGCTGGCCAGGCCTTTCAGAAGGACGTACTTGAATACTGTGATCTTCTGTTTGGATCCACACACAAGTCGTTCTTCGGCCCACAGGGAGGCATCATACTGACTAACAACGAGGACATTTTCACCAGGATAAGGAAGAACATCACCTGGAGAACCATGGACAACTATCACCCATCAAGGATAGCTGCACTTGGAGTTGCGCTGGAGGAAATGACGAAATATGGCAGGGACTATGCAGCAAGTGTTGTCAGAAACTCCAGGCACCTTGGAAAGGAACTGCATGAGAATGGCGTGGGAGTAAAATATTCACCGTGGTACTCGGAGACACACCAGATTGCACTTGATGGCGATTATTTCCAGGGCAGGGGCATGAGCTTTGAATCGGCATCCCGGATTCTTGAAGATAACGGAATTATTGTTGACAGGGAAGGGAGGATAGGCACTTCTGAGATCAGCAGGATGGGATTCAGCGATATGGGCCGGATTGCAGAACTCATAAGCAGTGCCCTGTCCGGGAAGAACATAAGACAGGAAGTCAGTGACCTAATAAAGGAATTGAGGATACACTATACAGGTGCATAATATGAAAGTCAGTGACATAATGATCACCAAGGATCTTGTAACTGTGAGCAACACTGAAAGCGTTGGAGAAGCCCTGTCAAGAATGAGGGACACGGGCGTGCACCAGATTCCTGTACTTTCGGGTAAGCGCTATCTTGGTATGCTGAGCTACAGGGAAATCCTGCGCAGGAGAAGCATATTCCCTGCCTCAAAGGTTGAGACAGTAATGATAAAGACCCCAAAACTGAGCCCTGGCGATAATATCAATTCTGCCATAAGGCTTTTCAGGGAAGCCGGAGTTCCGGCATTGCCTGTGGTACAGAAGGGGCTCCTGGTTGGCTTCCTTTCAAGGACTGATGTCCTGAAGAACATCTCGTCAATTGTCAGGCCAGGACAGCTTAAGGTCTCAGAGATCATGTCCGATGATCCAATAACCGCCAGGGAGGATGAAAACCTGGAACAGGCCATAGAAAAGATCAGAGGGCTGGATGAAACAGAAATCCCTGTCTCTGACGATAATGGAAAACTCACCGGCATACTGCGGATAGAAGAGTTGAGCGGTGACGCCATAATGCCGGGCAAAGAAAGCCATGGCAGAAGGGACTGGACCAGCAACCCTGAGAAGAATGACATAAAGGTTGCCTCCATAATGTCTCAGCCATTGTCCGTGAAGCCAACAGCCTCTGTTGAGGACCTTACATCAACAATGGTGTCCAACGGGCTTCATGTTGTACCGGTTGTGGATGGTTCGGACAGGATTGTTGGAGTCGTTGACGTATATGACGTTATCAATGCAATGGACGTGGGCAGGAGCAGAGCAGGAGTCCTTGTGCAGGTCTCAGGCCTCGGGCCCTATGATGATGATCTGTATGACATCATATACTTTGAGGCGGGAAAGTTCCTGAGCAAGTTTGGCAAGATGTCTGGTGTCAAGAGCGGCACATTCAACGTGCATGTGGCAAAATACCACTCAGAGGGCAGGATAAAGTACTCCGTAAGGACGAAACTCTTTGCCGGTAACCTGAATATGTCTGTAAGCGACTATGACTGGAACTTCGGAAAGTGCATAGCAAAGATATTCGAGACCTATGAGAACCTGCTGAAGAAGGACAAGGCGAAGCAGTGATGGGAGGGGAACTCATAGACAGGGCGCTGGAATATGCGTCCAGAAGTTCAAGATATTCCGAAGCCCGGTACATGGAGATACTGACAAATGATCTGTCCTACAGGAACTCCGAATTCGAGGGGATGGATTCTGGAAAGGAAAGCGGATATGCCGTCAGGGTGGTAAACAACAGCATTGCAATGGCATACTGCGATAGAGAGGACTGGGGACGCCTGAAGGAAGCTATTGATCATGCCGTGAAGGTTTCCAGGAAACCTGGCAAATCCTCCATCTGGGAGGGGAAGAGCATAAAGGACAGCTGGAAGGTGAACCAGAGAAAACTCATTGAGGACATGTCCGTGGAGGAAAAGGTAACACTTGCCAGAGATTTCGATTCACTCATGAAGGCTGCAGGTGCCGATGTCAGGATGAATGTCATACATGACAAGCGCATAAAGCAGCATTATGTCAATTCCGTGGGAAGCGATATCAGGGGCGATGTTGCCAGGTTGTATTACTTCTACATGGTTGGCGTCATAGAGAACGGGGAATTTGAGCAGTCAACAAAGGAATATGGTTCATCCTCCGGATATGAGTATCTGGATTCCCTGAATCTGGAAGAAAGGATCACCAGTGATGTCAGGGACCTGCATGAGAGCGCATCTGCGCCAAGACCTTCACCTGGAAAGTTTGACGTCATCGTGGGCCCTGAGATTTCCGGTATAGTTGCACATGAATCGTGCGGGCATCCCACCGAGTATGACCGAATCGTTGGCAGGGAAGGAGCACTTGCAGGTGAATCGTTCCTGACAGGCAAGAAGTTCCCCTTCAGGATAGGTTCTGAAAACGTGAGTGTAATAGATGATCCGACAATACAGGGAAGCTTCGGCTACTACAGGTATGATGACGAGGGCGTCGCCTCAAGGAAGCGGTACCTCTACAGGAAAGGTTACACAGATGAATTTATTCTGAACAGGGAAAGTGCTTCCATGATAGGCAAAGATTCAAATGCCGGAGGACGGTCATCCTCATGGGACATGGAACCGCTTGCCAGAATGAGCACCACCTATATAGAGCCGGGAGATTACAGGTTCGAGGAGCTCTTCGAGGGCGTCAGGAAGGGAATCTACATTAAATCCTTCACGGAATGGAACATTGACGACATAAGGTTCAACGAGAAGTATGTTGGAAAAGAGGCATACCTCATCACTAACGGTGACCTGTCAGGAAGGGTCCGCAGGCCGGTAATAGAAACAACCACGATCAATTTCTACAGTGCCGTGGACGCTGTGGGAAGAGACCTGGAATTCAGTGCGGGAATGTGCGGAAAGGGCGACCCGGAACAGGGAGTTGACGTATGGATGGGAGGACCACATATGAGGCTCAGAGAGGTGTACATACAGTGACAGCAGACCTTGTTGATGATGTCTTCAGGAGGCTCCAGCAGGAAGGGTTCCAGGAGATTGCACTGGAGTTTGCAAAGGAGAATGTTGAGCAGATCAGGTTCTCCGCCAGCAGCACCGACCTGCACAATTACTGGGATGAGGAGAATCTCTCCGTCTTCGCCACCAGGAACGGCAGGACTGTTTCAACTGTGATCAAGGATCCTGCTTCCATAGATCAGGCCATTATAAGGCTTAAGGAGGTTGCCCTGCGGACACCTGAAAATCCTTCATTTGTCTCCATTAACAGGGAACAACAGACTTACGGTAAAGGAATGGCGTCACATTTCCAGTCCACCGATTTAAAGGACCTGCAAGATGCAATGATCAACGGATCGCTTGCAGCCGGTGCCGAACGTGCTGCAGGCCTCATATACAACAGGAATTCTGAGATCACAGTGAGGACCAGCTATAATGAATGCCAGTTCAGCACTGGGGGCGTTGAGGGCGTCATCAGGGCTTTCAAAGGACCGTTCACCGGACAGGAGGCCCAGCATTTCGGATTCAGCACATCACCAACCGGAAAGACCTTCGAGGAGATGGGATCAGAAGCTGCTGCCACAGCCTCTGCCACAAGCCAGATGTCCGAGATCAATCCCGGAAAATTCAGGGTCCTGCTGTCGCCATACGTAATGGGAAACATACTCTCCTACAGTTCCGGATTCCTGTCCTATTACGCAGTGGAAACCGGGTTGAGCTGCTTTGCAGGAATGCTTGAAAAGGAAGTTTCCACGGGTGAGTTCAGCCTCTACGATGACCCGGCAGATTACAGTGGCGTTGGATCACGGATGTGCGACGATGAGGGGACTCCTACCTCAAGGCTTGAGATCATCGGCCGCGGAAAACTTAAGAGTTATCTTCACTCCACCTCAACTGCCATACGGGCTGGGACCAGAACCACCGGCAACGCCGGGATAATATCTCCCAGAGCATGGCAGTTGAGCCTTAACGCGGGAAAAACCAGTTTGGAGGACATGCTGGAGGGCCTGGAGAACGGGCTGCTCATAAACAATGCCTGGTACACCAGATTCCAGGATTACAGGAACGGCGTTTTCTCCACGGTTCCCAGGGATGGGGTGTTCCTGATCAAGGACGGCGAGATACAGGGCGCTCTTTCCGGCATAAGGATCAGCGATTCGGTCATGGATATACTGAAAAACGTGACTGCAATTTCCAGGGAAAGAAAGAGGGTGAAATGGTGGGAGGAGATATCCGCCTCAACAATGCCCTACGCGATGGTTGACGGAATAAACATAAGCAAGGCCTTCTGACCCCTAAGGAATGGCTTTTGCCATCCTTATATTGACATAGAGGCCCTCAAGTGATTTTTTAACCCCTGTCTGGAGATCCGGCGATGTGTATCCCTGAAGCAGGCGCCTCATCTCGGCCTCTCTGCCAATTCCTATGAGCGGCACTGTTGCCTCTATTGTCCTTGATGGTACCCTTGATCCCACGAAGACCTCCTTCAGCTGGCGGACCATGAAATCAAAGTTTGTCAGGAGGAATTCCCTTGAATCCGGGCAGCTTGCTGCTGAGATGTAGAATCTTCCCGTGTCCTGCTTTTTCACCTGGCCGTTCCTGATGAGATCAAGTGCCCTGCCCAGGGCCTCGGGCCTACCCAGCCAGCCCATTGCGCCAATTATCTTTGTCCGGTCCTCGTCCGTTACGCATCTGGCCAGTGTTTCCTTCAGGGAATCGAAGTCACCTGATGTCCTTGCATAACTTATGGCCACAACCTGCCTGATGTCCGGATCCAGGCTGAAGTACCTGCTAAAATTTTCCGCCATGGCTGCCGCAAACCTGCCATCGACAAGCGACATGGTCATTGAGAGGGCGGCCCTTGCTATGGAGATGTTGATCTCCTCACCGGAACGTTTTTCTCCCAGCCGTTCCAGGTGCATGGAGGCAAACTTCATTGCAGCTTCCCTTACCGATTTGCTGTGGGGCTTCAGCAGGTAAAGTGAGTTCATCTGACTGTTGATCTCCTGCAGAACCAGGGGATCAGCTGTATCCCAGATTGACATGATGCCACCCATATAATAACCGTATGGAATTCTGCCGGACTGCAGTGCAGCATACAGATCATTTGCAAGGCCCCAGAGGTCATGGCCCGACAGGCGGTTCCTGCTTGCGGAAATGGATGCAAGCAGGCTGCTGTCGTAAATTGTCCTGTAGAAGCCTGTAAAGTCGCTGTTCAGCTTTATGAACCCCGCTGCTGGAATCGCCATTTCGCGATCTTCCATAAGCATGGATTCGGTCTCATTCTCCCTTACTATGGTGAGGGGTATTGGCCAGGTTTCGCCTGTGCTGCTTCCATCAAGGAGGAACTGTTCCTGCCTCAGCTTCACCGCATCACCGTCACGGCTGGCCAGGATAACGGGGTAACCCTTTCTCCTGATCCATGCCTCCATTATCCTTGACACCGGCATGCCTGATGCCTTCTCTATTGATTCCCAGAGGTCTGATCCCTTTGCATTGCTGTATTCATGATCCTTAAGATATTTCCTGATGCCGTTCCTGAAGTTGTCTCTTCCGGCATATCCCTCTATCATCCTGAGTATGCTTGCACCCTTGCCGTAGCTTATCTCGTCGAATATCTGGGCTATGTCATCGGGGGTCTTCACTTCAGCCTCTATGGGATGTGAGTTCTGCAGTGAATCGCCATTCAGTGCGCCTGCCGTCTCGGTCATGAAAAAGTCCCCCCACATGTACCAGTCTTTGTGGAGTTCGTCAACCATCTTGAATGACATGAATGTGGCAAAGCTCTCGTTGAGCCAGAGATCGTTCCACCACTCCATGGTGACAAGATCGCCGAACCACTGGTGTGCCAGCTCATGGGCAACAACCTCTGACACGCGGTGCCTCACAGAGGCGCTGGTTTTATCGTTCACCAGTATAACCAGCTCCCTGAAAGTGATGGCGCCCCAGTTCTCCATTGCGCCAGCACCGAACTCCGGCACTGAAATCAGGTGGAGCTTTGGAAGCACATACTTGATCCCGAAGTAATCCTCGTACTTAGCAATGACATGGTCTGCCTCCACAAGGGGAAAATCATTGCTCAGAAGCCTTCCCTTGGGAGCCGTGAGATATCCATCAATATGCCCCATCTTCCTGTGAATGCTGTCAAATTTACCAACGCCGATGTACAGCAGGTACGTGGACATTCTTGGGGTGTCGTTGAATACAACCCTCTTCCTGTCTCCAGCCTTCTCAGTGGAAGCCACCGGCATGTTTGATATGGCCTCCAGATCGTTGTCAATGACAAGTTTCAGGGAAAAGACGGCCTTGTAATCTGGATGGTCAACACAGGGAAATGCCTGCCTGGCGCCTGTGGATTCAAACTGTGTGGTGATCATGTGTTCATTGCCGTATTTGGCCACATATAAGCCCATGAGAGTCTCACTGACTTTGGCTGAGAATTTCACCTCAATGGTTTCAGTCTGGCCCAGTCTATGATCGGTATTCACCGTTTCATCCTTACTGTTGATCGTGAATTTGATGGGCTTTTCGCCGGAGGACATCTCATGTATGTCAATTCCCACGGAATTAAGGAATAACGTGTCGCCCTCTCCTGCCAGGGTGATCTTCTCCACCCCGGTATATTCAAGTTTTCTGAAGTCGATGTTGAGTTCGATGTCGTATTTTTCTATTTTCATGCAATTCTGCAAAGTATCTTTGAATTAATAAATGATTCGGGAGGTTCAGTCCATAAAAATCAGATTCCGCTGAATTTCTCCCTGAGTATTGAAGTCACGTATCCCTTTGCCTGCTCCAGGTTTATTTTTGGTGGCATGGGCCTCTCATCGGAATCCACAAAAACATTCAGCACTGCAGGACCCTTTGCTGCCATAAGTTCTGTCAGGGCAGCGTCAAGTTCAGAAGCTTTCCTAGCAGTGAATGCCTCGATTTCAATGCTCTTTGCAAGGGCCTCGAAATCAGGGTTGTAAAGATCAACCCCGAATTCCGGGTATCCCATGACCTCTTCCTCAAACTTGATCATGCCAAGCTTTGAGTTGTTGAAAACTATGTATTTCACAGGCCTTGAATACTTCCTTGCGGTTATGAGTTCCATCATAGTCATGGCGAAACTACCGTCTCCCACTATGGCCAGCACTGGTCTTCCAGAGGCAAATGATGTGCCTATTGCACCTGGAACCCCTGCCCCCATTGTTCCCAGCCATGATGAGAACAGGAACCTGTGTCCCTCCTTAAGCCTGAGATTACGTGCTGCCCAGACAGTTACGTTGCCCGTGTCTGCAACAATGACTGCATTGTTCTCAAGCTTGCTGGAAACCGCAGAAACAACTGCCTCAGGTTTTATGGGATCCGTGGTTCCTCCCTCAGCCGTTTTAAGGCTTTCAAGCCATTTCTCCTTCTCCTGGGACAGATCATCATAGTATTTCTTCTGCTTCTCCTGAACCTTCAATTTTTTCAGGAATATATCAGCATGGCATACACAGTAAAGATCCGGCTTGACCCTCTTACCAATCTTCAGAGGGTTTGAATCCACCTGTATGAACTTCACGCCATCCGGAAGGAATTGCACATAGGGGAAGGATGTGCCTATGAGTATGACCAGATCGGCCTTCTTCATGGCAGCAACTGAAGGTTTGGTGCCCAGAAGTCCCAGTCCCCCCATAACACGTGGGTCCATGTCAGAAAGTATCCCCTTGCCGTTCAGTGCATATATGAGAGGTGCCCCGATTCTTGTTGATAGATCCTTGAGGCCATCCGCACATCCAGCTGCTCCACGGCCGTACATTATTACAGGACGCTGGCTCTGGTCGATTGCTTTCCCTATATCCCCCAGATCGGGTTCCATGGTGACTGCAGGCCTCTCTGTCATGCCATAGTCATCCTGCAGTTTCGCCTGCGATCTCAGTATGTCCACCGGAAGATCAAGGTGAGTAACTCCCGGATGTGTGCGTGCCTCGAATATGGCTCTTTTTACCAGGTGTCCCGCGGAATCAGGATTTATTATTCTTGCCTGGAATACAGAAACATCGCTGTACAGATGCATCATGTCAACCTCCTGGAAATAATCTGTCCCAATCAAGTCCGTCTCTATCTGACCGGTCAGTGCCAGAACCGGAGAGGCCTCCATCTTTGCATCATAAAGTCCGTTGAGAAGATGTATTGAGCCGGGTCCGGAAGTGCCCATGCACACTGCAATGTCACCGGTATACTTTGCTTCAAATGATGCAGCCAGAGCAGCGCCCTCCTCGTGCCTGACCTGTATGAACTCAATGGCTGTGTTCCTTCTTATGGCATCCATGAGGGGATTCAGGGAATCCCCTGGCAATCCGTATATCCTCTTCACTCCGGATTTCACCAGGGCATCTACTATCAATTCTGCTACCGTCGTCATGGGTCAACATGCCCCTCTTCATAGTTTAACCTTTGCAGTTTCATTCCAGTATACGGCAGCCGCTGCAGTGCGAAACGCCCTTTACATTGCTTCCGTACGTTCCGTGGAATCATCATTGAATGGTCAAGGTAATATGTCAGGGAATCATCTGCGGATGATGCCACTCCATACCCGCATAGTCAAGGCCGATCAGGATAATCCTGATCCGGAGGCTGTTAAGTCAGGTGCTGCTGTAATTCTTGCCGGAGGCACAGTGATCTTCCCCACCGAAACTGTCTACGGTTTGGGTGCCAACGGACTTGACCAGGACGCATGCCTGAAGATATTCACAGCCAAGAACAGGCCTGCGGACAACCCGCTCATACTTCACATATCCTCACTTGAAATGCTTGATGGCATAGCTGTTCTTCCGGATTCCAGTGTCAGGCAGAGGCTGGCGCACTTCTGGCCCGGACCCCTCACTGTGCTGCTTGAGAAGACCGATGTTGTTCCTGCCGCCGTATCCGCAGGACAGCCGACTGTTGCAGTGAGGATGCCGGACAACAGGCTGGCGCTGGAACTTATATCTGCCTCAGGCGTGCCCATAGCTGCCCCAAGCGCAAACCTGTCCACCAGGCCCAGTATAACGGATTCACAGGATGCCGTCCGGGAAATGTCCGGAAGGGTTGATCTCATTTACGATTCAGGGAAGACCAGCTTCGGGGTGGAATCCACAATACTTGATCTCACCACGACGCCTCCAAGGCTGCTCAGGGCGGGGTCAACAACTGTTGAGAGTCTGCAGGAGGTTTTCGGGAGCATTGAAATATCCGATGCGGCAAGGGGCACAGTGGAGAGCAATGTGGCCATAACACCTGGCATGAAGTACAGGCACTACGCACCGGAAAAGCCATTCTTCCTCATGAACAGCATGGAGGATTTCAGGAGGCTTTTGGACCTTGACCTTGGCCATCTGGGAATTCTTGCTATGGGTGCTGATGAGGTATGCAGTAAAGATCAGTGCCTCAGGCTTGGGAGCATGAATGATCTCAGGCAGGTCGGACACAATCTGTTCTCTGCTTTCAGGGAGCTTGACCGGAGCGATTTTAACATGGCCGTGATTCATCCATTCCCAGAAAATGGATACGGCCTGGCAATCATGAACAGGATACGGAAGGCCACAGGACACAGGGTCATAACTACGGAGGAAGTGCTGGAACTGGCCGGAAACTCAAACCAAACTCTCTGATGGCTGAACCCGCCGTGATGGAATCTGCAATCCCTTTTATACCATCTGCAAATTTCTAAGCATGGCAAAAGTTGGAGTAATCATGGGCAGCAGCAGCGATTTCGATCACATGAGGGATGCCATAACCGTCCTGGGCGAACTGGGAATTGAGGTCGAATACAGGATAGTTTCTGCGCACAGGACACCTGATCTTATGTATGAATATGCAAAGAGCGCCCAGTCAAGAGGGATTGAGGTCATCATAGCCGGGGCCGGCGGATCCGCACACCTTCCGGGTATGACCGCAGCGCTCACCCCACTTCCTGTAATAGGCGTTCCCATCCAGACAAGGAGCCTGAACGGCATTGATTCACTCCTGTCCATAGTGCAGATGCCTGCAGGAATTCCTGTGGCAACTGTAGCAATAGGTGGATCAAGGAATGCGGCACTGCTGGCTGCAAGGATTCTAGGCATAAAGTATCCTGAAGTTGCTGAGAAGGTAAGGAAGTTCATGGAAAACCAGACAAAGAAGGTCCTGGGTGAAAAGCTGGAATGAACGTAGGCATAATCGGCGGCGGTCAGCTGGGCTGGATGATGGTGCTGGAAGGGCGGAAGCTGGGATACGGATTCAACAGCATTGATTCAGATTTCTCAAAGCCGGGCGTGCGCATCTCGGATCATGGCTTCACCTACCCCCAGTACAGGGATTTTGTTGATTCATCAGACGTTGTGACATACGAGTTCGAGCATGTTGACGACAGGGTTCTTGATTATGCTGATTCCATGGGAAAACTGAGGCCGGGGATGCTCCCCATAAGGCTCAAGAGGGACCGGTCCCTCGAAAAGGAATTCCTGCGAGATGCCAGCCTGCCGGTGGCGCCTTTCACTGTTGTGAACAGCCCTGAGGAACTCAGGAAAGCTTCCAAGGAGTTTGATCGATCAATAGCAAAATCGGCCATGGGTGGATATGACGGCAAGGGCCAGTATCCCGTGTCACCCGGCAGTATTCCTGAGGAGATGCCGGAGGGCAAATATGTGCTGGAGGAATTCGTGGACTTCAGCCAGGAAGCATCAGTCATAGCATCCAGGGATATCCACGGAAAGATGGCTTTCCATACGGCTTCCCTGAACGTGAACATGAAGGGAATGCTGGTCTACAACGTAGCCCCGTTCCCCGATACCGGTATGAAAGATGTTGCCATGAAACTCCTTGAGAAACTGGATTACACCGGTGTCATGGGGATTGAATTCTTCATCAGGGAAGGGAAGCCCATAATTAATGAGTTTTCCCCCAGGGTCCACAACTCTGGGCACCACACTCTGCTGGGGTCCACCATATCCCAGTTCGAACAGCATATCAGGGCCATAGCAGGGCTTCCTGTACCGGAACCGGAATTACTGTCTGCATCCGGCATAGTGAATATAATAGGAAGACAGATCAGCGAAGAACTGAAGAACAGGATTCTTGAAATACCGGGAACCCAGATCTACTGGTACGGAAAAGACAATGCCAAGAAGAGAAGGAAAGTTGGCCATGTGAATGTTGTTGCCAGTTCAGCAGGTGAGGTTAAAGACAGGATTGATGCGCTGATTGACATTATGTATGGCGGAAATATCCTTGATTTCCTGGAGTATTCCTAGAGTATCACCACAGCTTCAACGCCGGGAATCTTCTTCAGGTCAGACAGGAGGTGCCCCGGGATTGGGCTGTCCGTAACTATTGTAGCCCTTGGACTGTCCACAAGCTCAGGATCGTCAACAATGACCTGCCTTATGCTGATGCTTTCCCTGGCAATTACCTGTGAGACCCCTGAAATTATGCCGGGCTGTGTTGCAGAAGTCGGAACTATCTGAATCACGCCCATGCCAAGCCTTGAGCTTACCATCGAGAAATCAGGAACAGGCTTCAACTGTGAGTAGAAGTTGGAAAGCTCAGGATCGCCGATTATCTTGCCCAGTATCTCAATGACAGCCCTCCTGTCAACGCCCAGTGCCTGGGCAATGGCGGAGGCCTTAACCTCCACGTCGCCGCAGTAAACCCTGGGCATATTCTCATGATCTTTCCTCACGGATAAGCCGAGTGAGATCAGCTTTCTCAGCACCTTTATCTGTGAAGGGTATCTTGCAAAGTTGTCGTTTATGTATTTCCACATTTTCCAGTCTTATTTACACTCCATCTATTACTCCATCCTCGGAGATCTGGATTACTGTCTCCCCTTCAGGAAGATAGGGCGAATCGATGAGCCTGGCAATTCTCTTGCCCCCCTTACTCTTCCTGAGATATATCCTGAACGTTGCGGTGTGCCCCACAACATTTCCGCCAATTGGCGCAGTTGGGTCCCCAAAGAACACGTCCGGCCTGGCCGAAACCTGGTTTGTCACCGTTATAACGGCGTTATATATTGTACCGAATTTCAGAAGGTCGTGCATATGCCTGTTAAGAAGCTGCTGCCTCTCTGCCAGTGAGCCCCTTCCCATGTATTCCGATCTGAAATGTGATGTCAGGGAATCCACTATAAGAAGCTTGATTGGGAATTCCTTGGCAAGTTCCGATGCCCTTTCAGCAAGGAGTATCTGGTGATGCGAGTTGTAGGCCCTTGCCACATGGATGCGCTTCAGGACCTTTTCCGGATCAAGCCCCCTGAACTTGGACATCTGAATGATTCTCTCCGGCCTGAATGTGTTCTCAGTATCTATGATCAGGACGTCTGAATCAAAGCCACCATTTTCCACGGGCATTGTTGCATTCACGGCGGCCTGGTGCATGATCTGGGTCTTGCCCGATCCGAATTCACCGAAGAATTCCGTTATGGACTGCGTCTCGAATCCACCACCTAGGAGGTTGTCGAGATTCTTGCTGCCTGTGGTGAGTTTCTTCACTTCCCTCCTGCGCTCGAGTATTTCTTCGCCGGTCTCGAAATTGCCAACATCCGCATATTTCCTGGCAGCGGCTATTATCTTTGATGCATTTCCCTCAGCGATGCCTGCAACATCCGAAAGATCCTTGGGGGATGCAACGGCTATGGTCATAACGTCATCGTAACCATTCTCTCTAAGTTTCTCTGCTGTTGCTTCTCCCACTCCGGGCAAATCCTCTATTGTGTATTTCTTCTGCTCCTTGCTTTCAACCATTGTTACACCCTTTTTCCAATATTCAGCGTCTTATCAGTCTCAGAAATGGATTTTTCATCATCCATTAACTGGAACATGGCCCTGATTGCGTCCACATTTTCGGGTACCACATCGCTTTCCTGATGAACTGCCTGTATGTAATTGAGTTTCGTACCTTTTAAGTTTACGCTTTCCTTCCACACTGCTATTTCATAAAGATCAGACCGGGATCTGCCCATCTCCCTGGCCATGTCCATTATCTGCGCAGTGGACGTGAGGCCAGATTTGCCGGACACCAGCATAATGCGCCTGTACCTGCCCATCTCGGCCATGACCTGCTTCTGGTCCGCCTGTTTTTCCAGATCAATGCTCACAACATGGACATGCATCAGTGTGGTGGGTGCCTTTATGGCCACAGTGTCGACATCAACATTGCCAATGACTGTCTGCAGATCGGGGGCGTGGTGTGACGGAAATTTCAGGCTTGGCTCCAGTGCGTTTATGGGCCCCTTTGAGCTGTCATTTGGGTCTGTGGCCCTTCTTATGAGCGTGGCACTTACGTGCTTCACACCAAATGATTTCCGGACAGATGTCACGGTCCTGGCCAGGGCCGTGGTGTTGCATGATACAACCCTGACGTAGTCCTTTCCCCAGGAATCCATGAAATTTGAGTATGCATTGAATGAGGCCTGGGCGATCTCATGATCCTCGCCTCCCTGGAAGATGGCCTTGAGTCCATTCTTCCTGTAGGTTTCAATATTCTTCCTGCCCATTCCTTCAGGAGTTGCATCCACAATTATATCGGAATCAGATATGAGGTCTTCCAGCGTCCCGGATGCCTTCAGCGAAGAGTTGTTGAACGATTCCAGCGATTTTGCATCAGCCGCAAATATCCTGAAATCATGCATGGCTGATTCGGCCACATAATCCGGCCTTGTTTTCACTATGCCTGTCACAATCATGTCCTTCTGCAATCTTACTGCCTGAGCGACTCTCCTGCCGATGGTACCATAACCATTGATTCCTACCTTGATCATGTTATTACTCCATTGCCTGCCTGCATATAATAGTTCAATTCACGTGGTTCATGGATATTTTTTATATAACTTATACCTTAAGGGTAATTCATTAATCTATGGCATTTAAGGTATTAATAGTTATAATAGTATTAAGTTTATTTATACCGATTACGGTATTTACGTCCGAGGTTTCATCAGGGTCAAATATTCAAGCTCCCGTCAGTAGCCCAGGCCACTATAACTTCACGGCCATTTCATCTGGACAGTATCCTGCAAACACAAGCTGGGTGAGCTTCGACAACACACCGCTCAATTCCTATTCACACATGGCTGAGGGAAGCGCAGCGCCAGTTTCCGGATTCAATATCAATACAAGCGCCCCCATATCCAGCCCGGAATATTTTTACATAAATCTCAACGGGACAGCCAATGAAAGCCTGAAGATCACTTACTCATGGAGTGATGCAGAAAACCTGCTGACAACCATTGACAACCTAGCCATAATGCAGGGCGGCCGCAATATCATCCACTACTTTTTTGGTCCCGGTGATCAGAAAAATGGCGTCTCCCGTCAGTATATCTACGGAAAAACAATGCAGAATCTGGGGCAGGATCCAGCAATGGACGCGTTCCAGACAGTTGAATTATCATGGAACAGCCTGTATCCCGGCAAGGTATTCTTTTCAGCTGAGAGTGGATACAACTCAACCGGGAATTTCCCCATCACTGTATCGGTCAACAGTACAGTGCAACCCGGTAATTTCAGCCTTCTGGTCGGCGGGAGCAACTGCAGCATCACCCTGGATGGGCTCTACGTTACCGGGCATAATGAAGGCTTTAGCCCGCTGCAGTCCAGAAACTATTCATACGAGTTGCAGCAGTCCGGAAATGTAACCCACGGCATTCGAAGCGCATCAAACCCGGTACTGGACCCTGAACTGAACGATGTCCTGTTCGTTGCGTATTCCAGCAACGTTTCCGTTTCATACTGGAATTACGCCAACCAGACTGCAGGTATCCTGACCCAGATACAGCCAATCTCCGGAGGAAACTTTGTCTCTGCGGTATCCGGCAACATGGAATATATTGCCTGTGGAAACAGTACAGAAGTGGATATGATTGCCATCAACCTGACAGACCTTTCAGTGTCCAGTGCACTTTCCCATGGACATTTTCCCTATTTCACCGGAGTCTTCTTTCTGGGTGGCAGCTTTGTAATGGTTTCCCGCTTCTCACTGGTAGCAATTAATTTCACAAGCAGGACATCCACATCATACAATATCTCTCTGGGCAGGAACAGCTCACTTGTGGCCGTGAACCAGTCACACGGGAACCTTACCGGAATGGATCTAAATCTCTCATCTGGGGAGACCAGTTATTTCATTCTCAGTAAAACACTAAATATGACCATGTCTCCTGGGCAGACGCTCAACGGGAATGTTGTGAGCACAGGCTTGGCCTGGGAAACAGACGGCATATACGGAGTTCTGATGAACTCAACGGCCAGTGGAAATTATTCATTCTTGCTTGATCCTGAGAATTACAGCCGGATGCTTATTACCAATGGAACCCTGAACTCCTGGTCAGGGAGCGGAGACACTGCACTGCATATGGATTCAGGGCAGGCTGAGTTCCTGAGCCCGTATTATGCCATTATGAGCAACATTTTTGTTCAGAATATAACAGGAGTTTATATTGATGAAAATGCCTCCGCAGGTACACTTGCTGCCGGCAGCGATATATACATATTTTACGGCAGCGCAGAGCCACTGTCTCCAGATGGCATAAGCATCAGTCTGGAGCCGGCAGGAATAATAACACACAATTCCACTGTGGGATACTCTGTGCATTCAAACCTGACATACAGCCTGAATGCGGCCATTGGCGGGACGGACCTTGCGGCCAGTAACGGCAGCATCACAATCAATGCCTCCCTTTTTCCAACCGGAACATACCGGCTTACCGTGACAGCCAGAAACATGGCCGGTTATTCATCCTCAGCCTATGAAGAGGTTTCAATTGACAGCCAGAGACCTGACATATATGTGAATCCAGGCAATGGGACATACATCTCCCAGTCACAGGGATTTACCATAAATATAACTGGCACCTCTGGCAATGGCACAACAAGCGTAGAATGGAACGGCGGAACGTACACCACAAATTACCTGAATTTCGGCCTGTTTGTGTCTTCCAGTCCCGGAAATATGATCCTCTGGGTAAACTATACAGACAGTTTCGGAATAGTGCATTCCAGATGGTTTAACTACACCACCATAAAGGGCATTTCAGGCATAACCTCCATAGGCATAACAAATGGAACGTACT
This sequence comes from Thermoplasmata archaeon, assembly GCA_021819605.1. Classification (GTDB taxonomy): domain Archaea; phylum Thermoplasmatota; class Thermoplasmata; order Thermoplasmatales; family Thermoplasmataceae; genus UBA509. The sequence continues at coordinate 10,395 of JAKAQT010000001.1, read as the reverse complement.
ACAGCAGGAACAACATAACTGTACAATGGGGAGGAGTGGGAAACGTTTCATATTACGACCTTTATGTCCGCGGTGCCGCCAGGAATCTCTCATATCAACTTGACACCAACCGGACAACTCTCAATCTGACAAACGGGAATTATGTTCTGTCACTCAATGCAACGCTTCTTGATGGCCAGACTGTTTTCCTTGGTTCCAGGAGCTTTGGGATTGAGACGTTCCGGCCCATGCTGAGTGTGATCACATCCGGGCCCCGTATGCTTTCATTCTATGGTGATTCGACAACTAACAGCATGACAATCAACGTTACCAGCAATGTAACATCACGGATATCTACATCCATCATTTATTGCGGCAATGTGATTGGAGAGTGGGAAGTCACAGGAAAAAACTGGAATATTATCCTAGATCGGGACAGCGGCCTGTTCCACGAGAACGGCACTTATCACATGAATCTTGAGGCAACTGGCAGGAGCGGCCTGATTTCCTACAGTAACTTATCATGGAGCGTGAACAACACCATTCCGGTTGTGCCCTCTTTTCCGAAGCGCGTCATCTACACAAATTCAACTGTGTTGCATTTTCCGGACGCGAACAGTGCCAACGTATCCATCTTAGCAAACATAAGCAGCGGAAGATCCTGGGCAATCCAGCCTGCTGATGACGGAAAAATAACTTTACCCTATGGAAATTCAACCTACAACGTGACACTTTACGCCAGGAGCCTCTGGAACAATTCTGCCAGGGAGGCCATCAGGGTAGCCAGCTATGATCGGCCTCCTGCAATATCTGTAAGAGTTGCGGGCCTGAATCTCTCAGGCACAAACACCACCACACTGGCCTTTTCTGTTACGGATGCCGTACCGGCATACATTGAGATCAAAATGAGCAATTCCAGAGTCCTGTATTCGGGGTATACAGGCAGGGGCAATGTCACCATGAACTTCAATGCCGACGGAAACTACAGCGTATTCCTGACAGCCAGGGACATGTGCGGAAACATGAACAGCACAGAAATCAGTGGAATAAACGTCACATACTATCCTCAGATAACAGGCATAGGGATTGCGTACAGCATTCTATCAGGTTTTGCAGAATTTCATCCTGTTGTCCGTGGCGCTGACCTTCAAAACCTCAGATACACATGGACTGTATCCGGGCAATCCTATGGAGGGGCTTCATTGAGCATTTTTCTGCTTCCCGGGTACCACACGGTGAATCTTGATGTCCGTTTTAACGGCCAGGAGAGAAGCACAACCAGGACGATTTTTACCCTGGGATTCGTTCCTGAGACACTGGCAGCCATGATCCCGGTATCCGTGGTTGCATACAGGCAGCTTGCCTATGCTGCAGATGAGGATGCCGCAACAGAACTTATAATGGAAATGAGAAACAGAAGCATACGTGAAATTATGAAGAAAGGCAAGGCTAGCAGAATCAGGAGGAAGACCATGGAATCGACCCTCAGAAGAATGGCAGATCGCGGGAAAATCCTCATACTTGCTGATCCTGATGGCCAGAAATACGCCATGGATCCTTCGATGGCAAGAAAGGGGAACTGAATCCGTGTATTGAAAATTGCAGTGAAAAACTTATTTACAGAAATTCATATCTGCTTGGGATTCAATTTCATGAAAAACAAGACAGTCATTTCACTGGCGGCCCTGGCATTCGTTTTTGTGCTGGCCGTTGCTCCGATATCCGCCATGGGAAGCACTCCCACACTGAATCCGCCACCATCGAGCCTTCCCTCCGCCACCTATTATATAAACGGAACTGAAACCCACTATACAATCAGTACCACGGAGTGGAATTCATTCTTTGCGGATATAATAGATAACAGTACGTATGTATCATACAACTGGAGCGCAAACGCAACACAGGACCTCATAGTGTTCGATCTGTCATACACTGGCCTCAACCCATACGGACTTGAACTTATAACTGCACTGTCTTCCATTGGTTTTCCCAGTGTCCAGAATTTTACAATCGCATTCAAGATGACTGAGAAACAGCAATCCCTTGTGACCAGTGGAGGCAGCCACCTGTCAAATATAAAGGCGCTTGATTCCGGCGCTTACCCTGGATTTACATGGTCTAAGCCAAGGGTTGTCAGCCTTTATGATGATTACAGGGATGCAGCAATAATTGTTGCGATATTCGCTGCCACATTCGTACTGTATTTCTACTTCAACAGAAAGCGCTGAGACCATCACTTATATATCCCATATACATCTTTTATGGATATTCATTGAAGGGAGACAACAGGATAGTTGTGGGCGTGACAGGGGCATCTGGAACTGTTCTCGCGTTCAGGCTCCTTGAATCGCTGAAGAATTTCGAGCGCCACCTGATCATTTCTGATGGTGCAAAGAGAGTCATGGCTGCTGAAACCAGCCTGACCGTGGAGGACTTTTCCAGACTGGCTGAGCATGTTTATGAGGATTCTGACCTTGCTGCACCGGTGAGTTCCGGATCCTTCAGATTCAGGAGCTTTGTCATAATTCCCTGCTCCAACACCACTCTTGCAAAGATGACCACAGGAATGGCTGACACTCTCATTACACGGGTTGCCGCCGTCTCCATGAAGGAGCGGAGGAGAATGGTGATTGTACCCAGAGAGATGCCGCTGAGCTCCATATACATTGAAAACATGCTGAAGCTGTCTTTGAACGGAGTGATTGTGGCTCCTGCAATGCCAGGATATTACACAAAGCCTGAGACTGCCGGTGACATGGTGAATTTCGTTGTATCGCGGGTTCTGGATCTCATGGGCATCGACAATGATATGTCAGGGCGATGGAAAGACTACTGAAATGAGATTCTTCGCTGACAGCATGCTGGGGAAGATGTGCAGGTGGTTACGCCTGATGGGCTATGATGTTGGGTATGCAACCTCCGACATGGTGGATGACTCAATTATTGAGATATGTTCAAAGGAAAGTCTGATCCTCATAACAAGGGACAGGGAACTTTCTATAAGGTACAGGAATTCCATGTACATCAGATCTGACAGATATGACGAACAGCTCAGGGAATTCGTGGCAAGATTTCCTCCCGATGAATCCCTCTATTTCACAAGATGTCCGCTCTGTAACGGTCTGCTCAGGGTCACTGATGATCCGGCTATCATGGAAAGCCTGCCACCCGGGGTCAGGAAGATGCAGAACAGGGTGTACATCTGTACTCACTGCGGAAAGATCTACTGGGAGGGGACTCATTATGCATCAATAAAGAATGAAATCCGATCCATAGTTGGCGGTACAGAGGGAAAAGAAAGATGAGAATCACGGAAAAGAAGGATTCGGAATGGATTATGGTGCACGTGGATTCCGACGATGATTTGTGGTACCTGAAGAACCTCATAAATGAAGGAGATATGATCAGGATGACAACCCTGAGGCGGGTGGAGAAGCAGCAGGACATGAACAGGTCCAAGGAATCTCCCAGGAAACCTGTTACTGCATCCATAGTTGCTGAGAGCGTTGAATTCCAGAATTTTTCCGGAAACCTGAAGGTTCTTGGCACAATAAGGGAAGGGCCTGAAGACATCATAGGAGACCATCAGTCATTCAATATATCCCCTGGAGACAACTTCGAGCTTAAGAAGCAGCAGTGGCTGGAACAGCAGCGTGAACTTCTTGCTGAGGCCCTGGATAATAAGTTTTCACAGAAATTCTATTTCATCGCAGCTGATGACGAGACCGCATGGATTCTTATGCTGAAGTCCTACGGGATACAGAGCATAGGCAAGATTGATTCACATCTCACAGGCAAAGCTTACGAAAGTAATTTCTCTGAACAGGATTTCCACAGGGAGATTGTGGAGTCATGCCGCAGGATGTTGCCAGAAGGAAGCACCATAATTGTCCTTGGACCAGGATTCACCAGAGAAAAGATAGTTAACTCATTCAGAACATATGGCGGGGCTGGATTCCGGGTGGTGACATACCCCACCAACAGGTCAGATGCAGGCGCTGTCTGGGAGTTCCTGAATACTCCCGAGGCTGATGCCATTTTCAGGGACCTGAGAATTTCGGGAGATTCCAGGCTCGTAGAGGGCTTTCTGAAGCATATTGGGACAGACGGTCTTGGAACATATGGATACGGAGATGTCCTGAAAGCACTCGAAGCAGGCTCTGTGGATACACTGATGGTTTCAGAGGAAAAATTCAGGACACCTGAAGGCAGGAGACTTCTGGAAGAGTCCAGAAACTTTGGTACAAAGGTGCACATAATCGGGACAGGAACTGATCCTGGCAGGATAGTGAGCAATTTCGGGGGCTATTGCGCCATCCTCAGATACAGATTACCATGACCTGATGGAATGGCACCGGCTACAAAAATACATATAAGCATGTGGGTTTAGGGTCTGTTCTGCTCCGATGGTGTAGTCCGGCCAAGCATATCGGCCTTTCGAGCCGACGACCCGGGTCCAAATCCCGGTCGGAGCATCTTAATTTTAGTTCCTGGTGGATTTTTTACTATGTATTGGCATCATAATATTTAGAAATATTATTCCTCATTCCATGTTATTGTTATTACAGGTGTCTTTCTTTTAAGAAACAACGTGAAATCGATTTTTTGATCATTTGTTTTCTCTACTGCTTCAATCAACTCTCTCGATAATTGCGTGGCCTGATCTTTATTTAACTGTATTCCAAAGGTGTCGTATTTCCACTCCATAATTTCTTTAGGATAAATCTTCTCTACCTGGACATTAGGACGGATGGACTTTCTTTCCATAACATGCAAATGTTTTGGTGTCATAATAATTTAATTCCTCTCTGAATAAATCAGCTCATCGATTCAGACTTAGCTTTTCTGACACCCATATGCCTCCAGTTTCACCAGTCAGCCATATGGGTCATTATGTTGCACAGTTTCCCTGCAAAAACTCCATGATATCCACACTTTCATTTAAGTTCACAGAGCAATGCCATCGACCCTGTTAGACTAACTTTCCCGTTCTATTCTTAAATTTTTTTATCGTTATAAATTTGATATTCACGGGCACAAACAACATTAATCCGATCCTAAGAGATGCAGCACTTGAAAATAGATTGATAGTACAGGTTAAGGTAAAGCGGGGGAATGGCCAGATTGTTGCTGAAGATGATAAGCTTACTGTTTACACCAACGAGCCAAGAGAGAATGGTAAAGCAAATGCCGATGTTTTAAGGCAGCTTTGCGCTCATTTCAATGTTGACCAATCCAGAATAAAAATCATCAGGGGAATGAGATCAACCAACAAGACTGTTAAGATTCTTGAATGAAAGAAAATACAAGCCTTGAATGCGCGGATCAGAATTTTCGTGGATAGATTGCAGAAGCGGAGAAACAGACTGAACCAGTGGCCTAATATGACCACTCTTTGACTTTTGCGTTTGATTCAGGCTGAATCTGAATGTTGAGAAAGTCCCTGTTCTTGCTGTACCCATCGTCAGGCATGCCAAGCCTATCTGGAACCATAGGAAGAAAATTTCGTCATAGACCAGGAAATAAAATAGATTTTTAAGGTGTACTCGCTGCCTTTTCCATCATGGCAGACCTTCTATACACTGCTATTGAATAAAGCGCAATGAGAACAGCCAGAATTACAAGCCCAACAACCGTGATTGCCACATACGCCGAGGCCATGGGGCCTGTTGATATCAAGCTGTTCACATTTATGTTTCCGCCAAAGGCTGTCGGATACACCATGAATTCAAGCGAAAATATATCTGCCGATGCCCATGCGATGAAAAATACCTTGTTTGTTACCAGCTTCACTGTGTTTGGAATATAATACAGGACAGGGACAAGCAGTGCAAGTATTATGGGCACAGCCACCAGGAATGGCAGGGATCCATGCTTGAACATGTCCAGGGAGATCACCGAAACTACAAGGCCCACAACCGTGAATGGAACCACCAGTTTCTTGAGAGGTGCAAGATCATAAAACACCGGAGCCAGACCTACTGCAATCACGAGGGCACCGACTATGAAGAGCCAGGACGCAGCATTGCCTGCCCAGGCAGATACACTGAACGTCAGCCTGCTCAAATCAATGCCGTTTCCTCCTATTATCCCGGTTATTATGACGAGCACCACCAGGCCGAGAAGCAGCGTTGAGATGGAATAGCCAGTGTACAGCTTCTTCTCGTCAAGCCATCCCTTCTTCTTTATGAATTCCGCGAACACTATGGTGGAATTCCTGGCTACAAAGAGTATCAGGAATATGGCAATGGCTGCTGAGAAGATGCTTGCCAGAGGTATGAGTATCTTCGGAAATGCAAAATCGGATGCCACGACCCAGAAAGCTCCAAAAGTGCCGGTCACCTCCCATACTGGAACAACATAGTCCAGAACCTTCTTCCTGACTGCCTCCCATGCAATAAGCATCAGAACGCTGCCCATCATTTCAGTTATGATCAGCACGGCGAATACAGCGAATACCGCAAAGTTGATGCCGAACAGAATGTTAATAATTAACACCCCCTTCTGATACTGGCTTCATGTCCTCCCTGGCCGGATTGGAATTGAAAACCCTGGCAAAGAAATAGAACGTTGCCGGTATGAGCACAAGGTAGAACGCAATAATGAAGTATCCCGGAACAAGCTGCCCCGTGGAATAATTGGCAGCCTGGTAAACCTTCATGACATTGTAAACTATCCAGGGCTGCCTGCCAACCTCATCTGTAACCCATCCGATTTCATATACCAGGAGAGCAAAGAATCCAAAGAATATCTGGAAATACATCATGTACCTGTTCTTCACGAAATCCTTCCTGAACAGATAGAAGAGGAACGTTATGAATAGGAACAGTCCCAGGAACAACCCACCAACCACCATAACGTCAAATGTTGTGTGTATCATCAGGGGCGGCCAGTCACTTGCCGGGAACTGCGAAAGACCTGGAAGCGTTGTTATTCCCGTCTCAAACTTTGCAAGAAATGCCTGCAACCCAGGAATCTGAATGGAATCAAGTATGTGCCCATTGTACAGGTAACCGAATAATCTTTCAGAAAATCCTGTTCCGGGTGTCGGGTTGAGATCCATTGCTGCATATTTTAATGGCTGGTATTGCAGCAGTGTTGACATTTCATTGGACCCCGAAGCACCTGCAAGCAGTATATCAATGATTGATACTCCGCTGATGATCCTGAGCATTGACCTGAACATCCCCTTCTCCTCAGGGTCGCGTGTCCTCAGATATTTGTAAGCAAAAAATGCACCGATTAGCATTACCCCGGCAAAAACTGTTGTTGTCAGGACATGGGCTATTTCGCCGAAGGTTGATGGTGTGGCAAACGCAACCCATGGAAGAACCCCTGTTACCTTGCCGGTTGAAAGATATACCGGTATGTTGAACCCGTTTGGCGTGTTCATCCAGGCATTGACCATGGTTATGAACACACCTGAGAGAAGTGTGCCGAATGCTACCACAATTGACAGTGTCAGGTTTGTGTATTTCCACCTGAACACTCCCTCAAAGTAAACATAGATCACAAGGCTGATGGTTTCCAGGAAGAAGGCAAATATCTCAGCATAGAATGCGCTTATTATCCCGGTTTCGGAAACGAGAGTCATGAAACCCGGAAAGAGATTTATAAGTTCAACCGCCACCACTATGCCCGAAGCAGTACCCACACCAAATGAGATCACGAATACCTTCTTGAGCCGCCTTATGAGGGCCAGGTGGTAACTGTTCTTATTCCTCAGATACAGGAATTCCAGTATGGATATCAGAAGAATCAGCGCAATACTCATTGATACAAGGATTATGTGGGACCCTATGGTGAATGCAAAAAGGAATCTATCAAATCCTACCATTGACATGTTTCTATCAATTAACAAAAGTTATAAGAATTATCGCGAGCAAAACTGTGCCAAAGTGCACTACTGTGCCAATAAATGCTCATGCGTGGGTTCCTGGGCGCAATATCTCTCATTTATTGCAGAGCACAATGAAAAGGGCAGTACAATTCAATTTGCACAAGTGCCTGCGATACGGATCGGCTGAGATAAACATATAATAGGAAGAAGCCATGGTAAAAGCATGTACGGTGTTAATGGCAGGGTTCTCCATGTTGACCTTAAAAGGGGCAGCATAAGAGAGGAAGAAATTCCAGAGGAAATATACAGGAAATACCTGACCGGCTATGGTCTGGGAGCATATATTCTGAACAGAGACATGAAACCTGGAGCGGATCCCCTGGGGGAGGAAAACATCCTGGGCATCACAACCGGGATTTTCAACAGCCATTCAGTTCCACTGGGAGGAAGGTTCCAGGTTGTGGCTAAATCCCCCATGACTGGCGGATGGGGCGATGCCGACTGCGGCGGAAAATTCGGCCCTGAACTGAAGAACTCCGGCTATGATGCGGTCTTCATACGGGGCATATCTCCAAAGCCGGTTTACCTGAAGATAACCGATGGAAAAGCCTCCATAGAGGACGCCTCCGGCCTGTGGGGCAAGGACGCATATGCAACAGAAGACGAGCTCAAGAAAATAGAACCCAGGGGGCAGGCACTTGTCATAGGTGTCCCCGGAGAGAAGAAACTGATGGTTGCCTCACTCATGAATGATTACGGAAGGGCAGCCGGCAGATCAGGGCTCGGAGCGGTAATGGGATCAAAGAGGCTGAAGGGGCTCATAGTGAGGGGAAAACCCGCTTTCAAGCCTTTTGACCAGGCAATGCTGATGGAGACCATAAAGGAGATACAGATAGAATTCAGGAAGAATATAGACCTAGCAAGGCCATGGCAGCTTTACGGGACAACGGCCGGGACGGAATCCTCACATCTCAATGGCGACACGCCCATAAAGAACTGGGCCGGCGTCGGCATAATAGACTATGGTGCCGATAATGCCAGAAAGATAAGCGGTGAGGAAATTGCAAGGGACAAGCTGAAATCCTATGGATGTGCACAGTGCACGCTAGCGTGTGGTGGGCATATCAGGAGAAAGACCCGATTCGGGGAGATTGAGGGGCACAGGCTTGAATATGAGGGGACAGGATCATTCGGAGGACTCAACCTCAACACCGATCTGGATGCCATGGCCATGGCCTTTGAGATGTGCAACAGGGCAGGGATGGACATAATATCAGTAGGTGCAGCCATAGCCTTTGCAAACGAATGCTTCGAAAGAGGCATAATAACAGAGAAGGATGTTGGATTCAAAATTGGTTTCGGAGATGCCGATGCCATGGTCAGACTCACCGAACTGATTGGCAGGGGCGAGGGCATCGGATCAGTCCTTGGAATGGGCGCAAAATATGCCTCGCAGAAATTCGGCAAGGGCAGCGAGAAATTTGCAATGCATGTTGGAGGCCAGGACCTGCCAATGCACGACCCGAGACTCCTTCCAAGCCTCGCCACCACATACATCGCAGACCCGACACCGGGGAGGCATACTGCAGGTGGCCTGGGATTTGACGAGGGGGGCACCATGACGCTGCCGTTCCAGTACAGTTTCCCCAGGGAGAAGATCAACAGGTACTCATACCATGGGAAGGGAAAGATGCAGGCTCTTTCTGTCTATGGAATGCAGGTCCTGAATGCCACTGGCATGTGCCTGTTTTCCACTTCCGTATGGCCAAACACATATCCGTACTACAAGCTGTTCAAGGCAATCATGGGCTGGGACGTGTCTGAAGAAGAGATCATGGCAATGGGAAAGAGAATACAGCTGCTCAGGCATCTTTTCAACTACAGGGAAGGCATCAACCCAAGAAAGATTGTGCCACCATCCAGGATGGTTGGAGAACCCCCTCTCACAGCCGGTCCAACCGCCAATGTGACTGTGGACTACCGCTCCATGGTTGACGAATACCTGCAGGAGGTTGGCATTGATTCCGATGGCAGGCCATCACCGGATGTCATGAAGGAGCTTTCAGTGGAGATCTGAGGCAAAATTCCCAGGAATCTGCGGCGATTCCTTATCCTTTTTAAACAAATTTATAAGTTCAGGTTATTACCAATCATGGAAAAATCACGTTTTGCCTTAACCGTAGCTGTAATTCTTGTGGTGGGGTTGCTGGTTGGCGGCTTTGCCGGTTACTATATCTCGGAATCGTCACGCCCTGCAGCGCCCAGTGTATCAGTATTTGCGGCCGGATCCCTGGAATACGCCCTTGGAAATCATTTCAACCTGCAGTTCACGAACACAACAGGCATTTCCGTTGGGCCAACGTTTTCCGGATCGGTCAGTGGTGCCAAGAACGTGCAGAGCGGAGCCCATTACGATGTGTTCATATCGGCATCGGCTGGGGTGATTCCAGCCAACCTGATGCCAAAATATACAGACTGGATGGTCATATTTTCAGCCAATGAGATGGCAGTCACATGGCTGAACCACAAATATAACATTCTCACCGGATCCTTCTGGTTTCAGAACATCACCGCCA
>JAKAQT010000133.1 GCA_021819605.1 Thermoplasmata archaeon | reverse complement strand
AGACTGCCCAAGAACATGATTAAGTAGTTTCCACAGATCGTATATGCATGAAAGTGACAGCTATTCTGCCGCCATTCCTCCCCATAGAGGATATCAGGAAAACTGCATCAAGCATACTGCCAGGGATTGAGATCAGGACTGACCTCGATTTCGCTGGCGATAAGAGCGACGTGCTCATTGCAACAACATTCACGCACATTGGAAGGGAAGAACTGGATAAATTTCCTTCACTGAAATTCCTGCAGATTGCAAGCACAGGATACGACAACGTTGATCTGGAGGAGGTTAAGAAAAGGAACATTATCCTGTGCAATTCTCCCACATCCAACAAAGAGAGCGTGGCCGAGCATGTCATTGGAATGGCTCTCTATTTCCTGAAGGACTTCAAATTTCTTGATTCAGAGATAAGGAGCGGCAACTGGCCCCTGCTCACCGCCTCCCGTGACCTGAAGGGGAAGATATTCGGAATCATCGGAATGGGTGCAATTGGAAAGAGGCTTGCGGAGAGACTTGTAGTCATGGGTGCCGGTGTCATATATTACGACGCAAGAAGGCTTTCGGAGAAATCAGAGGATGATCTTGGAGTTACATATGTTCCACTGGATGAACTCATTTCTTCGGCGGACATAATCTCGCTGCATGTGCCCCTGACTGATGATACAAGGAAAATGATCTCCAGGAAACAGTTTGAGGCCATGAAACAGGGATGCATATTCATCAACACTTCACGTGCCGAGGTTGTGCACACTCCTGATCTCATCAGGGCACTTAAGGAGGGTCGGATAAAGGCAGGCATCGATGTCTATGATAAGGAACCGCCAGACTTCTCGTCCGATCTGTTCAAAAAGGATAACGCCCTGTTCAGCCCGCACATCGCCGGGGTGACAATAGAAAGCCAGGGGCGATTCATAGAGGAGACCGTAGCCAATGTGATCAGGTTCCTGCAGGGTGTGGATCCAATCAACAGGGTGATCTGATGAAGGGATTCGAGATTTTTTCACAGAGCCTGGAAAAACTGGAACTACTGAGTTACCAATGCTCAGAGGCATCAAGAATTACTACCTGACAGTGCATGATTCAATATCACTGGGCATGGCAGACGGTATGGCACAGATGTCCGGATCACCAGCCATATGCAATCTGCATACAATGCCTGGTCTCGGCAATTCAATGGCTTTCCTCCATACAGCGTATCATAACCGCTCTCCGGTCATAGTGACAGCTGGCCAGCAGGATTACAGGCACATATTCTATGAGCCCATACTTTCAGGCGACCTTCTGGGCACAGTATCCGGCCTTGTGAAATACAGATATGAGATCAAGGATCCAGCTGATATATACAGGTCCCTTAAGCGGGCATACCAGATTGCAACGACACCTCCAATGGGGCCTGTTTTCCTGAGTTTTCCCATGAATTTCATGGATCAGGATCACGATGAGGCGTTCGATGATTTCAGCCCGGTCAGGCAGGAATATGTAAACAGTGATGCCGTGAAGGACATAGTTAATCAGATAAACGAATCTTCCAACCCGGCAATTGTATTCGGATATGAGATCGATCTCTACGGGGCTTTCAGGGAAGCGCAGGAGTTTGCCCACAGGATCGGGTGCCCGGTGTACGGAGAACCGCTTTCAAGCAGGGGCTGTTATCCATCGGATGATCCGCAATATGCGGGAGATCTTCCACCAGCAGCTGCTCTCATTGACATGAGGCTTGCAGCCAATGACCTCATCATTGTCATTGGTGGCGATATAACGCTGTATCCATACACACCTTCTCCACTGCTGCAGGGCAAGCGCATAATATGCATAGGCACTGACATATCCGGGAAAATCGGGACAGGTTACGTCATGAATCCGAAACTTTTCCTGAAGGAGGCTACGAAATCTGTTAAGAAGAAGGGGAATTTTTCCAGGAGCGTGGACTATACCGCCAAAACTGCAGTGACACTTGCCAGAAGGAAAATGGAACCCCTGTATGTCATGTCCATGATAAAGCGCACATTCCAGGATCACGTCATAGTGGACGAATCCATTTCTGCATCCCAGATATTGAGGAATGTGGTGGGCTACAGGCCCCAGTCCTATTTCACCGCAAAAACCGGCCAGCTTGGCTGGGCACTTCCAGCTGCCGCAGGCATTTCAACATCACGGGACAAGATCCTCGCAGTTCTTGGCGACGGGGCATTCATGTACACGCTGCAGACACTGTGGACAATACGCAAATACGATCTCCCTGTGAAGGTCATAATCCTGAACAACGGTGGGTATATGATACTGAGAAGCTTCGCTGAGAGCTATTATGCAGACATGAAGGACAGGGATTTCCTGCAACCCAGGATGGATATTCCCAGCATAGTTGAGGCATTCGGCATATCCGCACGTGTGGCTGATTCCTCGCTGGAAAGCCTGCAGTGGCTCAGGGAAGGCAATGAGCCGAAGGTCCTGATGATCAACACAAGTGAGGAAATACCGAAAATGTTCATCTGACGGGTAGGACGCCCGGTTGTGGATTTCCTTTCACGGACCCTGATTGATCATCAAAGAATTATTGTTCGGAGATAATCAGCCCGTATGCCACCCTGTCAAAGTCGCTCTCATGCTCATTGAGGAACAGGTGCCTGGTCTGTGTGTATTCGAGGATGCCTTCCAGACCCAGCTCGCGGCCTATTCCACTCTTCTTGAATCCTCCCCGTGGTGCAGCCGCGGAAAGCAGGTGGTAATCATTTATCCAGACTGTTCCAGCTTCTATCTGCGATCCTATATTCGTTGCAGCCTTCATATCCCTGGTCCAGAGTCCTGATGCGAGGCCGTACTTGCTGGAGTTGGCTATCCTTACGGCTTCATCTGTGTGGCTGAATTCTGTTACAGTCAGTACTGGGCCGAAGATTTCCTCACGGGCCACAGTCATTGATTGCGTCACATTGTCGAGTATGGTTGGAGGGAAGAACAGACCATTCCCTGGAACCTGGCCTGCAAGCTGCCTCTGGAATACCACCGTAGCTCCCTGTGATTTCCCCTCGTCCACTAGGTTCGTGATCTTCTTAAGCTGGTCCTGGGTGGTTATGGCACTGATCTCGGTTTCCATGTCAAGTGGATTTCCGGCCTTCATGCCCTGAAGATGCTTCTCCATGGTCTTAAGAAGCCTGTCCTTCACGCTATGGTGTACCAAAAGCCTGCTTCCGGATTCGCAGAGTTGCCCCGAGTTCAGGAATATTCCGAAGAGTATTCCCTTGGCCGCATGTTCCAGGTCCGCATCCGGCAACACTATGTTCGGGGATTTTCCCCCAAGTTCCAGTGTGACCTTCTTCAGGTTTTCCGCGGCCATGCCCATGATCTTTTTACCTGTCTGAGTTGAACCTGTAAAACTTATCATGGACACACGGTCATCGGTGCACAGGGTGTTTCCAACCTCGGTTCCGGTGCCCGCAACGAT
>JAKAQT010000132.1 GCA_021819605.1 Thermoplasmata archaeon | reverse complement strand
GTCCACGGACTGTGAGGATTTCTACAGCTGGGATCTTGCCAGGATGAAGTTTGCAATGGCGGACGGCGCCAGCTCATCCATATTTTCTGATATCTGGGCGCGGTCTCTTACACAGGCTGCCATGGATGTAAGTCTCTCCCTGGATGGCAGCCCGGATTCTCTCCTTTCAAGCGTGATGAAGGCCGCCAGGAAGAACTGGTACGGAAGTATACAGTGGGCCGGGCTTCCGTGGTTCCTTCGCAACAAATCCGTATCTGGATCACACTCAACTCTACTGCTGATGCAGGCGTGGCCCCTTGCGTCATCGTACCGATATTCTGCCGTTGCCGTTGGTGACACCTGCATGTTTATCCTGAAGGGCAAGAAGGTCGAGGATTCTTTTCCACTGAAGCAGTATTCCGATTTCGGTAACACTCCCTCGCTGGTATGGAGCGGAAAAGGAAGCCCCATATCTGCAGATGTCAGGATGGCTCTTCCAAAATATTCTGCAGCCTCCGGCACAATTGCCCCGGGCAGCACTGTGATACTTGCAACAGATGCTGTCTCAAAGTGGATCCTGGAGCACGGGAAACCGCAGGAAATACTGGAAGTTATGGGAAATGATCACGCCATGAAGGGGTTTATAAGCAGGGAGATCAACGCCAGAAGGATGCGGAACGACGACACGGCGATCGTAGCTATACGCATCACGTGATGATCTGGTCAAGGGAAAACCCATCCCACAACGGATCCTTTGACAGGTACTGGAGAAGCAGATCAACGATCTTCTTTATATTCCTGCTCCTGGTTTTCCTGAGTTCAGAGAAAACGGACGATTCTGATGGTTTCAGGAAATCAGGTTTCCTGAGTATAAGGCAGTCCGGATCGTCGCCGTTGAATTTCTTCCACAGCTCCGGCTTTATGGCGAGCGCCTGCATGGCCAGCTGTATTACAACTACAGAGAATGTGTCAAGCTTTCCACTGTATGTATCTGCCCTCCTTCCGGGATGCTGGAAATCCGCATGGCCAAGTTCTGTTGCCCTCTCTCCCCTGAAGGCAGGAATGAACATCCCGTCATAGTCCACGAATTTTATCTTCCCCTTTGCGTCTATGATTATATTGTCACCGGAAAGGTCTCCATGGGCTATCCCCGCTGACTGAAGTGCCATTGCAGCCTCCACAATACGATTTCCGGTGGTCTTTATCAGCCGTGGCTCCGTAATGTGTGCCGATATGAACTGATTCAGAGTGGTTCCCTCTATCCATTCCATCCTTAGCATTGGAAAGTAGACGCCACTCACCTTTCGCGTCTTGATGCCCTCAGGGTAATATACGAAATGGGTCAGGCAATCCGGCGCATTTGGCAGGCTGTTCAGGTATGAGCTTATGGTGCTGTACCTCTGGTTTATGCCCAGTGATTTCTTGGTGAAGCATTTGAGAGCATAGAATTTCCCGTCCCCGGTTGAGATTCTGTAAATGGAGCCGTAATTGCCGGAAGCATGGACATACCAGGACGGGTTCTTGGGATTCCTGACAGCTTCCCAAGTATCTGTTTTGCCTATGGATGGGCTCAGGTTCAGTTTGAGTGTCTGGAAGGACTGCTCATAATCCTGGCCGGAAGGCCACTGCCCATTGTATACCGGCGGGACTTTCTGGAGTGTCCTTGTCACTGTCTGTGTGATGCCGCTTCCTCTTGTTGGTCCTGATTGCTGCGGCTGCGGCGCTGCAGGAGTGACAGCAGGGTTTGAAGGCGGAGCAGGTGTCACCGCTGGAGCCGAGGGCGGTTGAGATGCCGGAGCCTTCTTTGCCGTGGCCGGTTGCACCTTTGCATTGAGTGCATCATATATGCGTATGGCCATCTCCAGGACGCCTCTCCATTCATCCATGTCCGGCACAGAGAAAAGTGTCCTTTTACCTGCATTGTCAACTATGCAGAGTTTCTTCAGTATCCTGCCCTCAATGGAAGCTGCATACATCTTCTCCAGGGGGATCTGGATTCCCTTCCCGCCCTGATCAGGGATAAAGGAAACACCTCCCGCAGAGAGGATGAGCGATCCCTTCTGTCCATCAAGGGAAGCTGAAGTCCCCTTGAAAATTGTGGATCTCTCGTTCTGGGCCATTTCTCAGTCCATATTCACCCATGAGTTCTTAAGGGTTGGCATTGTCTGGCAGATTCAGTTCTCAGTAAGGATATCTTGTCAGCCCACCATCTATGGGGATATTTGCTCCGTTTATGTACGACGCCTCAGGGCTGCAGAGGAAGCTTACCAGATGGCCAATTTCATCCGGTTCCCCAATCCTTCCCACCGGTATGCTGGATATTATCTTCCTCTTTTCCTCCTCAATGGAGGTTCTGTTAAGGCCCGCATTCCGTTCCATGACTGCATTGAGCCTTTCCGTGAGAAAATAACCCTGAGAGATGGAGTTCACCGTTATCCCATTCCTGCCAAGCTCAAGGCTGAGAATCTTGCCCAGGTTCACAACTGCAGCCCGAAGTGACCCGGATATGGCAAAACCCTCATAAGCTTCTCTTGTCGTCATTGATGTTATGAATATGATCCGTCCCTCCGACCCAATGATCTTAGCGGTTTCCCTCACCAGCCCTATGGTGGTCCTGATGAACATTGAAATGTACCGGTCCCAGTCTCCGTCTTTGAGGTCCATGAAAGGAGCAAGCGCAGGATCGCCATAGTTGACAACAAGCGTGTCAATACCACACATGGCTTCGGAAGCTTTTCCAACCACAGAGGCCGGGGCATCCGTGACCATATTGTAGACTGATGGCTGAACTCTGAAGCCTCTCTTTCGAAGCACATCGGCGGAAGCCTCAATCCTGCTGCTTCCCGAGGTCATGAAAACTGTCGCTCCATTTTCCGCAAGCACAGAGGCAATGGCAAACCCAATTCCTGAACTTGCAGCGGTTATGAGTACCTTTCTCTGGCTGAGTTTCTTCTGATTCATGGTATCACATATGGCTTTCCGCAGTATTCTTTTTTCTATGGACATGAATGTTATGCATCATATTATCAGAATAAAAAATCATCAGGGTAAATTTCCGCATGCAGTAACGTGTCAATTCCACCTTTCCGGTGAATCAGAATGATCTGTGCCGGCCCGCACCAATTAGATCCAGGGGTATTGAGAATATAGAGAATATTCTATTATACTAATATATGATGCTAACAGATGAAAGTTCTCATATATTCCGATGTCCACTCAAACCTGGAGGCCATGAAGGAAATCCTGAAAAGGGAAAAATTTGACAGTTCAATCTTCCTTGGAGATGCAGTTGATTATGGGCCAAAGCCTGCAGAAACACTGGATCTCATCATGGACAACATGGATTATGGTGTTATGGGGAACCATGATTATGCAGCAGTTACGGGCGAAGACTGCAAATGCGCACCTGATATGCTTGAACTGAGTGAATTTTCCAGAAGGGAAGTCACTCTTCCCAATCTGTCGAAAGAAGATCTCGGAAAA
>JAKAQT010000131.1 GCA_021819605.1 Thermoplasmata archaeon | reverse complement strand
TGTTAAAAGTGTCGGGATATTTCCGGTAAAAGATATAACTGACAATTAACGGACTAAAAGCCATCCTTGTGATAAAGCCAGCAGGAAACAATATGCTCGTCGAAAGGCAGCTGGATTGAAGGTGGGTCACGGTCGCACGGTTCAAAGCGCCTTCCGCACTGGCGCTGGAAAATACAGCCTGAAGATGATGATGCCGTCTCAGCAAGTGGTATGTCAACATCTTCTTTCTTGTCAAGGCTGAATGTGCTTCTGAAAAGTATCTCGCTGTAAGGATGCTTTGGCGAGGATGCCACCTCCCTTGTATTGCCCGATTCCACAATTTTACCATAGAACATTACGGATAGCCTGTTGCACATGTATTTGATGACACTGATGTCATGGGATATGAAAAGGTATGTGAGATCCGTCTTCTTTTTCAGGTCTCTGAGAAGATTCAGTATTTCTGCCTGTATGCTGACATCCAGGGAACTGGTGGGTTCATCAAGTATCAGTGCTTTCTTTGGTGCCGCGAGTGCTCTGGCAAGGCTGACACGCTGCTTTTCGCCGCCACTTAGCTCGCCAGGATAGTTCCAAAGTTTGCTTATGGGAACTCCGGTGAGGAGAGAAACTTCCCTGATTCGGTCATCGTATTTCTCCCTGGGTATATCTGAATATAAAAGTCCAGCCCTGATTATTTTGTACACGGGAAGCCTGGGATTCAATGATCCGACCGGATCCTGAAATACAATCCCGATCTGGTTCCTCATGAACCTTATGTCACGCGTCCGCCTGAAATTGATTTGCTTGCCGTTGATCCTAACAGATCCATCTGTCGGCTTATAAATTCCAAGCAGAATCTTGGCAAGAGTGGATTTACCTGATCCCGTTTCTCCAATGATACCATAGGTATCTCCTTTGTTGACATTAAGGCTTATCCCCTTGAGAGCTTCGTTATACTTGCCGCCAGAGGTCTTTCTGCCCGAAAAGGTCGACCTGTTAAGGAATCGAATATGGAGATCACTGACAGCTATCACAGCATCATCATTCATAGAGAAAACACGCTACCCCCTGATTATTCTCCAGAATAGCTATTTCAGGCTCAGACATCTGACACCTGTCAAATGCAAATGGACATCTTGGGCTGAATGCGCACCCCTTCGGAATATTCCTCATGTCAGGCGGATCACCCCGCATTGAGGGAAGTGGCGGAGAATCGTAAAACCCTGATGGAATTGACGATAGGAGCAGTGAGGTATATGGGTGCTTTGGATTCTTGATTATGGTGGATGTTTTACCATACTCAACTATCTTTCCTGCATACATGACGTAGATTCTATCGCAGATCTGTGCAGCAACAGTGAGGTCATGTGTTATTATTATGAGGGATAGTCCAGTCTCAGACTGCATTCGGGAAAGAAGTTTGAGTAGTTTGACCTGAACAATGGTGTCGAGGCCTGTAGTCGGTTCATCCATAATAACAAGTTTTGGTTTCTGCAGCAGTGCAAGGGCAATGGCAATCCTCTGCCTCATCCCCCCTGAAAGCTCATGAGGAAATTTCTCTATAACCTTCTCAGGGCTGTCTATGCTCAGTTCACCCAACATCTCCTTGATGCTGTCGATTCCATGAGATACAGAGTTCTTGTCATCCTTCTTCACAAGACCACAGGCCATCATTGATTCAAGAAGTTGATCCCTGACCCTGTAAACTGGATTTAAGGACGTAAGTGGTTCCTGAAACACCATATTCAGTCCCAGAACACCGTTCTTATTCCTGTCGGGAGACAGTATGGGAGTTATTTCCCTCCCGTCAAAATAGATCTTTCCGCCGTTGTGAATTGCCGGGGGCGAATCCAGAAGGCCGGATATTGCAGTAGCAAGAGAGGTCTTTCCAGAGCCACTTTCACCAACAATGCCTACCTTCTCCCCCTTCATCACGTGTATATTGGCGCTGTTTACTACTTTTATAGAATAATTAGAAAATTTATATGTTATGGTAAGGTTCTTAACCTCGAGGATGGTGGATAAAGCTTGAAGGGAATCTTCCTGATTTCCATCCATTGTCAACATCTATTGTTCTCCCACCTTCAGCTGATGTCGGATGTTTCCCGGCTTCTTACCCGGATATCACGTTTAGCAAGCTCCGGGAAGAACAGCTTTGGAGGTATGATCTGTTCAGGAGGCTTCACTCCCTTTCCCTTCACGATGCCACCTGCAATCATCTGTGCAACGATTGACCCAGGAACTCCAACCTCTTTCTGGGATGCAGAAAGTTTCCGTTTCTCATCGTACTTGAAATCGATTATTACCTGAACATTTCTTGACTTTCCGCCTTCCTCGCCGTTAACTTCAACAACAGTCCTCTCATAGTCCTTCACCTGAAGATTGTCAGGAGGAGTAAGGATTCCCTGGCTCTTGAGAAACTTTATGAAGAAGTCCCTGGGCACAATCTCAGTGCCATCGACCTTGTACTTTTCTTTCATTCCGAATCCCATGTCTACAATCATCTTCATATTTAAAATATCCCTGCTACCCTCCATCCATTCCACATACTTCACTCCCTTTTCCTTGAAGCTCTCCGGCATTGTGGCAATTTCTGAATGAAGTGTCCTGTAAACGGTGACGTCACCTATTTCCGGCCCAAAATTGAACGGTTCAGATCTTGACATTGGCGCCGTTTCCATGAACTTGGAATCCTGATAGTGCACTGCAGGAAGCGTGAGTTCATCAATGAGTGTTGCCGGGGACCATGAGAAATAGTACTTGGCACCCTCTGTCTTATCCATCCACGCATCCCTTATTATGACGCTCTCAGCCTTATCCATCTTGTTTACCGCATAGGACGCCGCCACAGATGAAATACCTGGCTGTGCACCCATGCCTATTACTGCAAGAAGCCCCTCTTTTGCGAATTTATCGTTAAGGCTGACCTGCTGGCGGGTCATATGATATAGTCCACCGAAATCAATGTAGGGAACTTTTGCAATGAGGCATGCATCCATTACATCAAGGTTGAAATAATACTGTGATGCGTTTATTACAACATCATGACCCTTAATGGCCTTGGCAAGTTCATCATGTTTCTGTACATCTATTTTTTTAAAAACAACTCTTGGGTCAGAAAAATGCCGCTCCACCAGATCAACTACCTGTACCTGCTCAACATTTTTGTTTTCAAGGAGATCAAGAACAGAAACAGTTCCTGTGATACCTGAACCCCCTACAACTGTCACTTTCATAATTTCATAAAGTTATTTGTAACATAAAAACTTATTGCAGTATATGGAACATTTTCACATGTTTAACATAGAATATGAAAATGTTAGATGTTTTTATGCCATGAAATAAAATATGTACATTCATATGGTTTATTGTCTGGAAAAGTACATATACAGGGGAAGACATAAGGTATACAATGGTGTTTTAATATGGAATCCACCAATCTAAACGAATCGGAGAGTCACAGTCGAAAGGAGTGGCACTCCGATAAATC
>JAKAQT010000019.1 GCA_021819605.1 Thermoplasmata archaeon | reverse complement strand
TCCGATCTATTTGCCATATCCATATAACACTCTGACATATTGTGGAAAGTCGATTTTTTCGCCACCGGTGTCGATATAGAGAACTTTCAGGTTTTCAAGTTTCCTTGGAGACGCTATAACAGTAATGTTTCGTGGATCAATCTTTTTTAGTACCCTGGGCGAAATTTCTCTGTTTCCTCTACCAAGCAGAAAACCCTGTCCCCCAATGGGGGAAATGATCATCCTTGTACTTCTGCTGGTTATCTCGTACAGTCTCGCCTCATTCATGCTGGTTTCCATGACCCTGCCGTTTCTGAACAGATCAAACCCAAGAATGCTTCCCTTCTGATTGAAAAGTGCCAGAACGCTCTTGCACGTCGTACCCGGGCCTATGAGGTAATCAACATCACTTTCCATGTGATCATGAATATATTCAGCGGCGTCCTGAACGTAATCATCTGTATATTCTGCCTTTGATTCCATAAGTATCCTGCTGCTGTTGGGCACCAGAAGTTCTCCGTAAAATCTTGTCTCTATTCTGCCCGTGGAATAGACTCTCTCATCAAGATCTATGACCTCTGATGATACAAAATCATCCACCATTCCAGATACGACCTCATTGAATACCCTGACAGCAGAGTCCAGGCTGATGGCGAAAACAGAACTGTACATCTTTGAGCCAGACGGGACTCCAATCACTGCAAATTGAGGGTGCACATCAACTATGTCCCTTGCGGTCCCGTCTCCACCAAAGAAGACAAGTATTCCGGGAGATCTCTCCGAGAGTATTTCAACAAATTTCTTTGTGTCCATTGAAGTTGAAGGTTCAGCCGGATCATAGATAACCTTGTAGTTATGAATACCTGCAGTTATGAATGCCGTTTCACCCATATCTCCTGATGGTATGAGAAAAGTGATGTTTTCGCAGTTGATTCTTTTCAGGAATTCCACGGCAAGGCCAAGTGACACTGATTCCTTGCATTCACTCATCTTCATGTAATCCGATCCCTTCATACCGTGCATCGCGCCACATCCTGCTATTGGGTTGATGAAGAAACCTGCATTCATGATCATCTCACCTGTATATAGGCCACTGCCGCGGAATACGTGCTGTTGTAGGCCACAATCTCCCATACGTCGACAAGATGCGGCATAACAAAGGTAAGGTTCAGAGTCGTGCTGCTGAGATGGGCATTCAGGGAGAAGGGTTTAATTGGAACAACTGATCCATTCACGGATTCTGCAAGTAGACCCTGGGCAAGAGGCACGAAATAAGTGTAGTTCACAGCAGGAGACACAAGTGAAACCACCGAGAGATTGGAATTGGCCGGTGGCGTCAATGAGATTGAGAACTGCTGGCTCTTGTTCACTGACATGGAAAGGGGTGCCTGGTTATTGAACATGAAAGCCCTGGTAAGATTCACGCTAAGAACAATCACTGAAAATGTCTTGACTACGCTTCCCGAATAAACAGAAATCGTGAACTGATTGAACCCGGGACGCACTGAACCGCTGGTATTCAGATCAAGGCTGTAATTGTAGCCCTGCCCGGGCGTTATTGATTTACTCCTTCCGGAAAGTGTGAAGGCGACGGATGGAGAGATCTCGAATGCTGGAACCATGGTTGAGGAGCCCGTGTTGTTTATCTCCATGTTTACAGCCACTGAGCTGTTCCCCTGATATGCGACGAAGTTAAGCTGGGAAGCCGAAACTGTGAAGCTGTTCAGGGAAGTCTGAAATGGAAACGGCGCTATGCCCACTACGATTACCACAAGGGCAACTGCGGCAAGAACCTTGGCATTGGATCTTAGCCTGAAATGGTTGTTAAGGGGCTGCGGTCCCCGTAATCCTACAAGAAGAGCAAATACAGCGAGAACTATCCAGGGTGGATATATGACTCCGAGGCCAAGTATGGCGAGAACCGAAAGATATGAAAGGTAAACGCTTCTCTTCCCGAATACTGCTGAGGATATAAGCCCACCATCCAGGAAACCCAGTGGGAGAGCATTGAAGGCCGTAGTTATTAACCCAGCCCAGCCAGCCAGGGCAAGTGGATCCAGTATTCCATTGGATGGCACCATGCCCATTGATATGATCTGAAGCAGAATGGGCGAGCCAATCCTTTCCACAGGCGAATTCACCACTGCTGCAGATGGCGGGTAATAGAATGTAAGCACTGATCCCAGCACATAAAAAATAGTTGAAATAACAAGACCAAACAATAAGGAATATGATCCTATTTCAATCATTGCCTTCCTGCTTGTGTACGGCTTGCTTGGTGCATTTATAATACCCATAGTGCCAATCCCCAGAGGGTCCGGCACAAAAATCGGAAAGGTGTAAGACATGCCATTTTTCTTAAGCGCAACGTATTTGCCTGCCTCCCTGGCTCCCAGCACCACTGAAAGCGGCAAAAGGAAGAATATTATGCCTGAAAAAATATTTCCTGCCAGGCCTGATGCCGGGAAATATGAAGTCTGGTAAACAACTCCGAAATACGCTGTGCTTACCAGCGAGGCTGCAAGCAATAAAAGCTTGAGAAATTTATTATCACTCTGCCTGGGCTTGTCTATGATTATTATTTCATCCGATAGACTGCCATTGGTGAATGCAATATACCCCATGGCTTCCAGGTCCCTGACCAGCCTGTCAAAGTATTCCTCCGGATAATCGTCCAAGTTCTGGGTCTTTATCACTACCGAGTCATCAAGCTCACTTATTGAGGAGATGTCGTAGTATCTGGCAACCGCGGCCTTAATGCCATCAATGGATTCGCTTTTCATCTACGCCTTCAGCTATGCTTCCCATCTAAAATCCGGCTTATTAATTTTTCATCTGGGATCCCGGAAATTCCAGTTATGGTTATATGCCTGCCTGATCCTGCAATTTTTCCAGAAAGATGCTGGGCAATCGCCACGGCCAGAAGCCTTGCATGGTCGTTCCCATCTGATATTATTCGCATCTCCAGGGCATCCGCAGTTCCATATGGCAACACAGCTGTTTTTATCTTCCTTGCAAATATTGCGGTCACCAGAGCCTTGAGAACGTCCGGGTCAGATATCTGTCGCAAAAGTAACACAGTATCCTCGGCGGACGAAACATATGATCCCTCCGAGATTATCCGGTCCACCTCTTCCTTGATGTGCCTGTCTCTTTCCTTCTTGAGAGAGAGGTTCTCCTGGAATAGCCTCTGAACAGATGTGGTCAGATCTTCCGGCTTTACAGACAGCATTGTTTCCAAGTAAAGCTGGGATTCATACATTTCCTGCACAAATTCCAGAGCGGCATCCCCGGCAGCGAATATTATCCTCTGGATGCCCTCCTGCAGGGTCTCGACCCTGAGTATTTTCAGGAAGCCAATCTCTCCCGTGGAACGGAGGTGAGTGCCGCCACAGCCCTCTGCATCCACACCCTGAATCTCGACCACACGGATTTCGCGACCTTCGGGAACGCCTCCTTCAAAGAGTCTGAATCCGTATCTGGAAAGTGCGGTATTCCATTCAATGTTCCTTACCGTTATGGGGCGATTTTCAGTTATGTGAAGCAGGCATCTTCTTTCAACTTCTTTAATTTCTTCAGGTGTCAGGCGTTTGAAATGTGTAATGTCAAGCCTTGATCTTTCAGTACCCTTCTGGACACCGCTCTGCCATACATGGTTACCGAGAACTTCTCTCAATACGCCAAGTAGAAGGTGAGTGGCGGAATGATGCACCATCAACCTCCTCCTCCGCACGTAGTCGATATGACCGATTATTCTGGACTTCTCCGGGATTGCTGAAGAAAGGGCGTGAACAACTGCCTGCTTGTGCCTGTGAACAGCAGTGACATCAACATTATGGCCCTTATATGTGAAGTACCCTAGATCAAAGGGCTGGCCTCCACCTTCAGGATAAAAGGCAGTCTGATTTGTAATTATGTCATTTCCCCTTGAGTAAAGCACCACGGCATTGAACTCCTGCATTGTGGGATCGTCATAATACAGGGGCCTCGTGTATATATCAGGGAAACTGTCCACCGATGACTTTTCTGCCTTTGACGTTTCATGCCTTTTAACCACAAGAGAGTTAAAATCTTCCGGAATCTCCACTGACACACCCCTTTCCTTTGCCACAATTGATGCGGCCTCTTCCGGGACTATGCCATATGAATCGTAGAGCGTTACAAGATCATCTGCTGTGAAGATACCCCGTCTGTCAAACATGCGAAGCACAGTTGGCTGCGACTTTCTCTCGTTTTCAGTGAACTTTGCCTCCTCTATTCTGAGGGCTTCAGATGCGAATGTGCTGGAATATCCTGGAAAGATCTCTGCAAGTGATTTCCAGTGCATGTCGATCAGGTTTACCAGGTTAAGGGTCGCCTGCAGATCCTTGATGGCGCGCATTGATCTCCTTATGAGCAGCCTGGCCAGGTATCCGACCTTAACATTGGATGGTATGACGAAATCCGAGAACAGAACCATGAGGGTTTTTGAATGATCAGCAAGGGTGAAGACGGACTTTGTATATTCAAAAATACGATCCAGTTCTTCCCGTGTGACTGTTTTCTTTGAGGATTTTAAGACCTCCATAGATTTCTCGATCATCCTGGACCTGTTGAATGGTTCTTCCTGAACCGCAGCAGCAGAAAGTATGGAAAGCACCGTATTATCCATCTTTCCGTCCCTGCTTCTATTAACTATCTCCTGGACAACTTCCGGCATCACGGCTTGATAGACTGTGGGGGTGCCCTGTGAAAGCCAGGTCAGCCTTTCCAGACCATACCCCGTATCCACAATCTTCATCTCCATTCTGGAGTAGTGTTTGCCGTCGATCTCGAATTCCCCGCTTTCGTCTTCATGCAAATCCATGAAAACAAGTGTAGCAACCTCAAGACCCCTGACAAATACTTCGAAAGCATTGCCTCCGTTTCCGCCGCCTGACCAGGGCTTCTCCTTGAAAGTTATGAGCATTCCGTCCACCCCGAGCCTGGAATTGAGAAAATCATAGCAATATTTCACAGTCTCCTCTTTCCAGTAAACATAACTGTCCGGGTAATTGAAAGCATCATGGCAGAGCATCTCAAAGCACGTAAGGTGCCTACCAGTCTCTCCAACCAGATCGGTATCGGTCATTCTTATTGACGGCTGCGACATTGTGAGGGGATTGCCCGGTGGCTTAACCCTTCCTGATGTCACATGTGGCTGGAAATCGTAAATGGAAGCATTAACGAGAAGAACGTCATCCCGCCATCTTGGAACTACCGGGTACGGGTTCACAAGATGATGTGTTCCCTTGAAGAAAGACAGGAATGCCTCCCTCATTTCCTTGAGAGAATAAGGTTTCAGGACAGGGCTGTTTCCTATGAATGAGTAGGAATCGCATGGTGGATCTCCGCATGTCTTTCGCCAGGGATCGGAACTCCAGTAAAATGAGCCACACTTAATGCATTTCCGTTTCGTGAATCCAACACTTCCGAAGAATTGAAGATCAAGCTCCCCAGTCTTTTTTTCACCGCTGTTATCACTCATTTCAGTGGGAAAGAATACAGCAAGATATTAACTTGGCTTTTCAGCTACCATAGTCATCCTGTGCTTGTCAATCTTCTTCCTGTCTGAACTGATTCCAGCTCCGCTCAGATCCTCTGCGGCGGCCGCCTCAAGTATCTCCTTCACCTGTTTGAAAGCTTCCCCGCTGGTTGAAACCGGCGCCATCCATGCTTCCACGCCGTATACCTCCTGAGTTTCCCTGGTTTCAATGATCCTGAATCCTGCCTTTGAAGCAAGATTGATCCAATTTGAAATTTTTTCTGCACCAACATGGGATGGATCCCTTACCCTTTCAATTCTGTTGAGTAGATCTGAATTATCTGCCTCAGGCACCACCATATCCACAAGCCCCATTTTGCCGCCGGGTTTCAGGACACGCATCACTTCACGTAAGACGGCCCCCTTATCAAAAAAATGATGGGCTGCCCTCCTGCATGTTACAACATCATAGAACCCTGATTCAAGCCATGTGCTTTCCACCATTCTTTCCATAAACTCAATTCCTGTGTATCCGGCCTTTGTTGCATTCATGACCGCCTCAGAAAGCATCTTTTCAGTTGCATCAATGGCAGTGACCTTCCCGCACATTCTGGCCAGTTCAATGGCTGTGAAGCCTGTTCCTGTGGCCATGTCCAGGCAATTCATGCCCGGCCTCAGCTGAAGCATGTCCATCAGGGCAAACAGGTCTGATCCCTGGCTGTGGGATTTGCTCTTTGAATATTCCCCGGCATTCACGGAAAAGAATTCCCTGAAATCAGACATCTTGTTTGATCATGAGTACCAAGATAAAAATATCGATTATTCTTTGTGCATTTAGCGAATACCGCTTCCACGCTGGATTTCTGGGGAATCCCTGGCAGTTTCTGATCAGAGCCTCTTGAGCCTTAACATATAATTTGATTTCGAAAATGGCGACAGATCAACCGTTTCCAGCACCCTGAAACCTTCGATCCTTGAAGTTGCTTCCTGCAGTATGTCCCTCTCATGCCCTTTGCTTGAAATTGCCCTTATCTTCAATACTAGCAGGGCATCCCTGGCATCTGTAAATGCCGCTGCATTGCTGTTGAATATCTGGACCTGGTTGCGCTGGGCAATATCCTGGTATATCATGTCAACCCGATCGATGAAAAACCTGAAACGGTCTACCTGCCCGGCATCCTCGATTATTGGGTATATATTGTCCCTCTGCTGTGAAAGGTCAAGAAGCTGAACAAAAGGATCGTAGGCTTTCTCAATGGCGTACACTCTTCCGCTGCTGCATATGTCGGAGATGTGGCTGACTGTTGTTCCTGACGCTGCACCGAGATACAGCACACTGGAATTCTGCTTCAGCGGGACAGTTGTGATATGCTTCACTATGGCTGCCGCCAGCTTACTCCTTTTAGGGTTCCACTCACGAAGATACCCCACTTCAATCTTTCTGATCTTTTCTCCATAAACAGGCCTATTGCTTCGTGAAACTGTGTATAGCGAATTCTTCTGCTTAACAACCCCAATGGGCAGCGTGTTCAATATGCATCATATCTCTGCTGAATCCATTCCATGCGTCACGTTCTGGTTTAATCACCCGTAGTAGCATTCTTGTATTCTGAAGGAACCGGATGTCAGCCCATGTGCATGGGTTTCACCTATGTCATATTTTCCATCCCTGACAGATGTTATTTTGCCAGTTTGAAATTATATACCGGGGCGTTGAGAATGTACTTTGAAAAAGACTGTGCCATTAATGAATCATGTTTTTATTCCCGGTTCCAATAGGGAAAGCATGGACTGCGAAATGTGCGGAAAAAATGTGCCCCACCTGACCAAGGTGAGAATAGATGGTGCAATCCTGAATGTGTGCGATGCTTGCGCTAAATTTGGCACCCCTGCAGAAAGTATCAGGTCAAGCTTCAGCAAGCCTGCTGCGGAAGAACCAATCGCAACCATAAAGATCAACCAGAAGCGGATCATTGTCCCTCCCGCAAAGCCAACATCCCGGAGGCGAACCCGGGACAACATCGACAGCCTCACCGTTGTCCAGGATTATGGTGAACTCATAAAGGAGGCAAGGGAAAAGCTGAACATGACCCAGGATGAGCTTGCAGCCAAGATCCTTGAGCGGAAAAATGTTCTTTCAAGCATGGAACGCGGGGACCTTCTTCCTGAAATCAAGGTTGCCAGGAAACTGGAAAAGGTTCTTGGAATAACGCTGGTGGAAAATGAGGAATAAATGCGAAATTCCCTGCTTTTGCTGAGAAGGTATGGCTTCAATTCCATATTTAACAACTTTCTGACGGACCCCATACAGAAAAAGCTTAAATAACAAGTTTTTTTCTATGCTAACAGGTAGCTGATTTGAAAATAGAAGTTGGGCAAAGGTTTGATTTTGAAGTGGACCGGGAGGATGTGGAAAACACTGAAAGTGGTTCCATAATAGCCACGTGGTACCACATGGGAAACCCGATCTACGTGGAATTGTCAGTGAACAAGACCATGATCCACGAGATAAGAAGCATATTCAGGAACAACAGAAACAAGACCGCCCTCGTTTCAATCGCGAGAATATCCAAGTCAAAATATGTTGTTAGTCCCACAGTTGTTCTTCTTAACAAGCAACTGAAGGACGTAAAGCAGCTAAAATGAGGTCAGTATTTGTAGAAACCCTCACCTGATTTTTTGCCGAAGAGGCCAGCTTCTACCATCTTTTGCAGAAGTATGGATGGCCTGTATTTCTGGTCCCCGAAATCATGCTGCAGTACGTTGCATACGTCCAGGGTAACGTCCAGTCCAACCATATCCAGAAGTTCAAGCGGCCCCATGGGCATACCTGCACCCAGTTTCATGGCAGTGTCAATGTCACGCGCCGAAGCCACGCCCTCCTGCATCAGGAAGACGGCCTCGTTCAGCATTGGAACCAGCATCCTGTTCACCACGAATCCGGGATTCTCCTTAACCGAAATTGGAACCATCTGTCTCCTGTGGTTGTGCAATCCCCCAATGAAGTCCATTGTTCTCTTCTCTGTCTCATATGAAGTTTTCAGCCCCTTTACAACCTCCACTAGTGGAAGCGTGAATGGAGGATTGAAGAAGTGTGTAATTATGACCCTTGAAGGATTTCCGGTGCCAGAAGCTATTGCTGTTATGCTCAGTGAAGACGTGTTGGATGCAAGAATTGTATTCTCGCCCACCACTGATGAAAGTGATCGGAAAATGTCTCTCTTCACGTCAAGATTTTCAAATGCAGCCTCTATGACAAAGTCAACATCAGACATCTCGGAGTAATCAACAGTGGTGTGGATTCTTGACAGAACCTTCTCTGCATCTGCTTCTGTAAATTCTGGCTTCATTTTCTGTTTCAGCACATCCTGCTGATCATTCGTGAGTTCTATGCCAAGAAGCCTGATCCTGTCCACCTCTTTCTTATACCTGCCTTCCTGATATCGGACCTGGGACGATACAATGTCCCTGATCTTCTTCATTCCCCGCTGTATAAGTTCGTCGTTCTGGTCCTTCATGACCACATCATATCCGTTGAAGGCCATAACCTCGGCAATTGATGCCCCCATGTTACCGGCACCCACAACACCTATCCTGCTGAAACTTCCATCTGATTTCATGCAAGGATATCCGATGCACGAATATGGAATTTTCACAGGCCAAGGAAGTGGCATCAGTGAAGTTTTGCCCCGGGGTCAACATCCTTGTCAGGAAAAACAAGGACTGTATCGCCATTGCTGTCAGGGAGCCCCAGAACCAGTACCTCAGAAATGAAATTGGCTATCTGTTTCGGAGGGAAATTAACAACGGCGATCACTGTCTTGCCCACCAGTGATTCGGGAGCATAGTGCCTGGTAATCTGGGCACTGGACTTCTTCATCCCCAGGCTGCCAAAATCTATGGTAAGCCTGATTGCGGGCTTCCTTGCTCCGGGAAATGGTTCAGCTGAAATTATTCTCCCAGCCCTTATGTCAACCTTTTCGAAATCCGAATAGTCAATAATCTCCGACATTTCGTCACCGCATGAATATTGGATGCTGCTTATAATATGGTTGCATCGCCAGGAAGCAGCAGTTGATTCCACATTACTTCCGCAAATAGACTATTCAATCATGGTTTTATTCTATTACACATAAGAAATGTTTAAATATCGCTTTTTAAATGTATTAATTGGTCATTGATGTCCAAGAAAAAATTTCTAAGAGATGACCTGGAAATAGCCAGCTATGAAGAGATGGACCAAGTAGCTTATGGTGACGATGGGAGGAAAAGAAAGGATTCAGGGGACAATTCTCGTTCTATCCCTAGGAAATAGCGTAACCTCGCGTATGTTTGGGAGGTTCAGTATGATCATGCTGAGCCTTTCCAGTCCCAGACCCCAGCCTGCGTGTGGTGGCATGCCATATTTGAAAGCTTTTATATAGAATTCAAAGGCAGAAGGATCCAGGCCTTTCTGCCTGAACCTCTTTTCTAATAATTCAGGATCATGGACTCTCTGTGCGCCTGAGGTTATCTCCTTCTCACCGAACTGCAGATCATAGGAATTGGTGACCTCATCATCCCCCGGCTTTGGCATTGTATAGAAAGGCCTTACAGATGATGGCCATTCTGTGATGAAATAGAAGTCAGGAAACTTTTTTCCTATTTCCCTTAGCTGCTCAGGAGTGAAATCCTCGCCGAATGCGACTGACTGCCCCTCTTTCTCCAGAATTGAAATGCAGTCCCTGTACGTGATCCTGGGAAACGGCACATCCGGAACCTTCAGATGTATGCCGTGGAGTTCAAGAGACTCATTATTTTTATCCACAACTTCCTGAATTCCGGACCTTACTGCATTTTCAAGCATCTTCATGGCATCATTATGATCCGAAAAAGCCATCTCGATATCCACAGACGTGAACTCGTTCAGGTGCCTTACTGTATTATGCTCCTCAGCCCGAAAGGCCGGCCCTACCTCGAAAACCCGGTCTATTCCGCCTGAGATCAGTATCTCCTTGTAAAGCTGCGGACTCTGGTTCAGGTAGGCGTTCTTTTCAAAATACTGCACTCTGAAAAGATCGGCGCCGCCTTCCGTGGCGGCTGCCACAATTTTCGGTGTGTGAACCTCAATGAAATCGTTTGACATAAGGAATTTCCTGATGCCCCAGAGGAGGGAACTCTCGACCCTGAAAATCAGGTGCTTGTCTGGTTTCCTCAGATCCAGGAATCTGTTGTTCAGCCTTGTATCAAAGTCAGCTTCCACCGGGTCAGTAATTCCAAGAGGAAGAGGTGTTCCTGCCTGATTCAGAATCTTCACTGATTTTGCAACAACTTCTATTCCGGACTTGGCAACGCCTTCCTTCGTGACTGTACCTCGCACCGATATAACGGATTCCCGGTTGACTCCAGTAATGAAGTCAATGTCAGGAATATTCTCCGGCTTCAGAGTTACCTGAACAGTTCCTGTGCTATCACGCAGTATTAAGAATGAAATCTTCTTGAGCTTCCTGACTTCCTGAATCCAGCCATTAAGCTCAGCTTCAGAGTTATCCATTGAGTGCCTGAGATCCCGAATGTAAATTCTTTCCATCCGACGCTTATCTTATGGATGCATAAAATTCTTTACGGAATTTCATGAACACTTCAGGGCTGGCTGATCCTTGCCATATATAGACAGAGAAGGTGCATTGAACCCAGGAATGCCCCTGTCTAAAGCATGAAAATTTCCCTCAGAAAACTCACGGAATTCCAAATATCATCATCTGGAAATATAATTATACAGATTCACTCTACTAAATACATATGCGGAAGATGCTCACAACTCTGGCCATAGTGCTGGTAGCAGTTTCAATGCTGCTTGTCATTTCTTCCCACTCCACTGCATCGACTGGAAAATCGGTGATAATCCTGAATCTGCACGAGGCAATTGATGCAGGATCGGATCAGTTTCTTTCTGGATCCCTTGCCACCCTGACATCCTCTACCACAGCTGCCGTTATTATTGACATGAACACGCCTGGCGGAATACTGGAAAACATGCTGGACATGGTCAGTGCAATAAATGCCACAGAGTCACGGGGCATACCTGTGTATACATATATCCCTGCGGATTCCAATGGCGCTTCTGCTGGTTCGTATTTAGCCATGGCATCCACCGGAATCTACATGGGTCCGGGTTCCTACATCGGTCCGTCCACTCCAATAGTTGTTGGCGGCACCGCACTGGAACAGAATCACACAGAAAGTGCAATGGCAAGCCTCATGGCTTCAATGGCACAAGCGCACGGCAGGAACGTCTCAGCTGTCCTGAACATGGTGTATGAGGACGTAGCCTACACCGCATCTGAGGCAATGTCATATGGAGTGATCAACGGGCTTTCCAACAATCTTACGGACCTTATGGGAACACTTAACCTCACCCTTTATCATCCTTATACTTTGAATCCTTCATTTTATGACAATTTCCTGAGTTTCCTGAGCAATACAACAGTGGACGGCATCATGATAATTATTGGTGCCATAGCCATCCTGGCTGATCTGTATCATGGGACGGTGGCCCTGAGTGTCATAGGCATAATATTTATAGGTCTCGGTCTGGTTGGGGCAGAGCTGGTGAGTGCGTCTTTGATAGGTATCATAATACTGCTGATGGGGGCTGTCCTGATATTCCTGGAAGCCAAAACAGGTCACGGCATAGCTCTGGTATCAGGCGTTGCCGTATCTCTGGTGGGAACATTCATGCTTGCCTCTCCATATTTATCCAGCAATCCCGGCTATTCACCATCACCAATTGGAACGGACTTCTACCTTGCCGCTGTGCTGGTTGCAATTCTGGCAGTAATAGTTGGACTGCTGATCAGAAGGATAGCCATATCCCTCAAGGCGTCAAAATATACTGGAGCAGAAGCCCTCATTGGGAAGACAGCACTGGTCAAGAAGCAGCTGAGCCCGCAGGGATGGGTATCCTATGAAGGAATACAGTGGGAGGCCAGAAGTGTGGACGGCACCAGCATTGAAGAGGGACAGAAGGTCACAATAGTGGCAAGGGATGGCCTGACCCTTCTTGTGAAAAAGCAGTAGACATTCCCCTTGCAAAAAATGCCAGTGTGAAAATGTGATCACTCATTGGACAGGCTTTAATGCCACATGGAGTGCTATTGCACCAAGCATCATTGTTTTGTATTTTTTTATGGTGAGGCCCGCATTCTCTATTTTCTGCCTGACCACTTCCGGAGAATAGAATTTCTTAACTGACTCTGCAAGGTAGCTGTAGGATGTTGATCTTGTCACAAGGTTTCCAAAGACTGGGATAATATGGTAGAAATAGATGCCAAAAAGAGGCGAGAAACCCGGAGTCTTTGGATTGTAAATATCAAGATTTGCAAAAATGCCACCCGGCTTAAGCACTCTCCTTACCTCTGTAAGGTATCTGTCAAGGCTCTCAAGATTCCTGGTCAGGTATGCCGATACAACCGCATCCACAGAACCGTCATCCAGAGGAATGTTCTCAGCACTTGCCGTTATGAACTTTGTTTCAGGAAGGTAGGATGGCCTGAACATGCTCTGGGTTATGTCCAGCGATATGGTTGAGCATGAGGGACAGGCCTGGAGGATTCCATGTGTAAGCTTGCCTGTTCCGGCTCCGCAGTCCAGAACTGTCTGGCCTGGCTTAAGTTCAAGCTCCGATACAAGGGTTCGCCGCCACCTCTGATCCATCCCCATTGATATGAAGCTGTCAAGAAGATCGTATCTGTCCTGTATGCTTTCAAATACATTGACAACAAGTTCCTCTTTCTTCCCGCTCTGGTCCAAGTCATTCCACCAGCTTCGCAAACTGGGCATGTGGAACACCATCGATATAGATCACGTTTTCAGGGTCTATAAATTCGTTGTGAATGGCCAGATTGACTACTTTCTTTCCAACGAGGTTGGCAATTGTGCACATGGCCATTGACGATAGAAATGTCTCCTCTGACACCCTTGTCTCTCCGTAGAATTGCGGAACCACCCTGAGGTGAAGCTTCCCCTCCCTGAGGTCCCTGTCAATTAGGTCTGAATCTGCAGCAGCCAGAAGCACTTCACCCTGTGCACTGACCATCTTCATGTTGATTTCCATCTTCACCTTATCACATCTAATTTCCTGTAGGATGGCTCGTAAATCTGCCCGGCACTCTTAAGCCTGGCGATTGCCTCCACCGCTCTTTCTGCGGTAAGACCCCTGGACGCTGAGATGGCAATAACATCGTCAATATCCGCCTGATTCTTCTCCTTCTTTATTTCCCGGATTATGTCAAACACAGTCTCCAGATCTGACCGCTGCTTTGAGCTTGTTCCCGTATACAATATATCTATGTCAAGTTCACCATTATTCATTGAAACGTCCTTGAGGTAGTAATCCACTATCTTTTTGGCCAGCAGGGCATCTGCTGTGGTGACAATTGGTGAAAGCCTGGCCTTGGCTGCTGCCTCAGCCAGCCTGATGGTTGATTCAAGCTGCCTGGCGGTTATTGGTATGGAATCCGGGTTGCCTCCCCTTGTCTTGACGTATTCTTCCTTTAGAACCTGGATGGCATCATCGGAAAGCCGTGGGAATATCCTGGTCCTTGCATAAGACACATATTTTCTGATGAGCTCCTTCTCCACGGCTGGCTTGAAACCCTGTTCTTCTGGTATCTCGAAATCTGAGATCTCATTGAGTTCAAGGCTCCTGTAAATTTCACCAACCCTGTGGGCTTTCAGTACGTGATCAGCAAGCCTTTCGTCGTTATTCCTGTCCGGCCTGTCAATGATCTTGAATATAACGTCAAACCTTGAGAGAAGGGGCGGAGGAAAGTCAATCTGATCCACTATTGGCCTGTTCTGATCATATCTCCCGAATTTGGGATTTGCTGCACCCAGAATGGAGCAGCGCGACTTCAGAGTAGCCATTATACCTGCCTTGCTTATGGTAATGGTCTGCTGCTCCATGGCTTCGTGCATTGCGGCGGTATCCTTGTCATCCATCTTGTCAAGTTCATCGATTGCTGCAAAGCCGTTGTCTGCAAGCACCAGTGCTCCGGCTTCCAGGGTCCATCTGCCTTCACCGAAGTCATCCCTAACTGCGGCTGCCGTAAGTCCAGCTGCACTTGACCCCCTGCCAAATGCAAAAACGCCACGTGGAGAGATCTCTGTCATGTACTTCAGGAGCTGAGACTTGGCTGTTCCGGGGTCGCCCACCATAAGTATGTGGATATCGCCCCTCATGGTTGTTCCGTCCCTCATGACCTTACGGACTCCTCCAAACATCTGGAGAACAAGGGTTGTTTTCACCATTTCCATTCCATATATTGTGGGTGCGATTGATGTGGCCAGAACGTCAATGATATTGGGTGTGTGTGACAGTTCAACTATCTTCTCCTCATCTTCAGTTGAAATGTTGATCTCCTCAAGCTCCTTCGACTTCTTATAGTGAAGGGCGTAGAAGAAGATGTCATATTCAGTGAGCATTATGTTTCCGGCCCTCTTCTGTTCTGCACGGAGGATTCCGTCAATGGTAACCCTGTCGCCAGGAAACAGCCTTCCCGTGATGTCGTCTTCCATTATGACTGCTATTCTCTGAGGCTGGGTTCCGCCTTCAAGGGTTTCAGGATTTTCCTGAAGTTCCACCTTTTGCGTATCCACAAACTCAGAAAGATCGGGTTTCAGCCTGAATTTTGCCTTGGAATGATCCAGGCCACTCTCCAGCTTTCCCTGACACTCCTGAGGCTCATCCAGCTTCCCACGCTCCTGATGAACGAGATTTATCTCACCACAGACGCTGCATTCAAATGCAGCTATCTGGAGCCTTGGGAGAACTTCTGTGTTTTTTCTTATTATCCCTGTTATACTGAGCAGCTTGCCTATATCCGGGCTCCTCAACTGCCTGATTTCCTTGCGGAATGCAGGGTCCTCGCTTATGTCAGTGATCCTGAGGTTTATTCTTGTGACATTCCCCCGATCATGGCGCATCATTTCCTTCAGGACGTCTTCTCCCAGTGAAATGAACAGCTCCGGTTCCTCAGCCAGTCCCTGGTCAAAGCCATTGCTTCGGCCATACTCTGAAATGTCTCTGAATGATACATACAGGGATTTTTCTTCCGGATACATTGCACTCAGCTTGTTTATCCTGTCAAGATACCCGAATTCCGAGAATATCCTCATCCACCCGGCCTTAATCTTTTCCGGGTCATCCATAAGGGAAGTAATCATTTACATGGTGAGTCTCAAACTCACTAAAATACATTTGTAATCGTTAACAAGTTGGGGTGCCATGCATGGAAAAATTCATAATAAGTCTGCTTTCAGACCCCTAATATGTTGCCTTTTGCCTCGGAGAAAGAAAAACATAATGATGCCTTGAAAAAATTATATACCGTCCAAAACATCACCATTGCCGTGCCGTCGTAGCTCAGCCTGGTAGAGCGCGTGCTTGGTAAGCACGAGGTCGCGGGATCGAATCCCGTCGGCGGCTCTTGTGCAGTATTAAGATTATACAGGCACGCGCGGTAATTAAAAATGCTGTCTGTTATTTTGACATTATATGCGGATTCTAGTTATGGGTGTAACTGGATTTATAGGGCGTGTCCCTGTCAGATATCTGCTGAATGATGGTCATGAAGTATTTGTTGCCTCATCTGGAGAAACAAACGTATCATTTGCAGGTGAGGCAAAATATTTACATTTTGACAGATTCAATTCACTATCTGTCAAAGAATCAATTAGCAATTTGGATCACTTCGATGCAGTTTATGATCAGCTAGCTTTCAGGATTAAGGACGTAAAGGAACTCATTGATATCCTGGCGGGAAAAACTGATTCGTATATATTCACCTCAAGCGCGGCTGTATATTCAGGCAAATCGGGATTATTATCTGAAGATCAATTTGACCCTTTTAGTTATGAATATGATGATAAAGAGAGCGAAAAATCCTATGCAGATGGAAAGAGAAATGTGGAAGCCTATGTATACCAGATCGCTGACTTTGCAGTTTCATCTGCGAGATTCCCCAGCATTTTGGGCCATTGTGATAGCACCCTTAGATTCCAGGATCATCTCAGAAGGATAGAACAGGGCAGACCTTTCTGGGCACCTGAAAAATCAGGGAGAAGAAACTATACATGGGTGGAAGACGCAGGCCGGTTTTTGGCATGGCTGGGAACACATGATAAGAAAGGGCCATACATTGGCGCTTCACCTGAAAATTTTGACATACGAAGCTTCCTGAAGTTAATGGGAAAAGCCATGGGAAAATCGGATTCTTTCCAGTCAGAATCACCGGAAGAGAAATCCAGATATTACAGGGAGGCGGACTTCATTCTGTCCACTGAAAAGGCCAACCGTGAGGGATTTAAATTCACTGGCACAGATGAATGGATGGGTAAGGAGGTAGCAAATTACCGTAAAC
>JAKAQT010000018.1 GCA_021819605.1 Thermoplasmata archaeon | reverse complement strand
TCACAAAAAACCGGGCTGCCCTGGATCAGCGATGACCATAGATTCTACAAGCACTGAAAGCCATTCTTGCCAAAATGATTTTATAGATCCGTGATATGTAGTGTTCGTGACGGCCAGAGCGGCAGGGTCACACCCGGTCTCATTCCGAACCCGATGGTAAAGCCTGCCACGTTTCGCACGTGTACTATCTTCCGCGAGGGGATGGGAAATGCGATTCGCTGTCATATCTTCCTACCAATTGTATTTCATTTTCAATTGAGCGAAAATAGATCATATATTTATGCCGGTTGTTTTTCTGGCACCATCAGGACTAAACGTATGGCTATTATTGCAAATACAAGCCCTATTATGGAGCCGATATCCCAGATTGTTCCATCAGACGCTCCGAATGGATATTGCAATATGCCCAGCTGGTTGAGATATGTTGCAACATATGATATTATGATGGCTGCCATAATGAGTCTCTTCAGAAGCTGCATTGAAACCATGATGTAAACATGATAATACAATAGATGAATTTTATTCATGAACTGAAAATATAGAATCATCTGTAACCTTCTTCGCCAGGCGCCTTATTGCCGAGCGTCTCTAATTACCCCTCTGCAGGCTGCAAAAGCACTTTTGCCTGATCAGGCAGTTTCCTCGGAATCCGCACTTCCGGCATACCTGACCAGGTATACCCCCATGAGAACAATGAGCGCCACAATAACCGAAAGAGAGGCTATGAAGGAGAAAGATGCCAGATCTATGAACTGCCCGAAAAGGATTATGTTGAGAACCATTATGAAAAGCTCCGTGTAACCTGCTGAATCAGAAGCCATGGCAGATATACCGAGAAGCCCGATGGCCACCGTTGCAAATGAAAGAAGGATGCCGTATCCAGTCTGCCCGATGCCGAATATCACAATAAAACCATTGATTATGCCCAGAAATGCCCCGTCAATGAGAAGTTGCATCTCAAACTTCCTGAGGCTGGTATCATCATCTGCATCCTCTCCGAAAATTCCCCGGCCAGCAAGAGCTCTGGAAAGAATGCTTGCTGTATATAGCAGCGTCGGGAATATGAAGATGATTCTCAGCAGAATCGTAAATATCAGTTTTTTAATATAATTACTAACTACTTAATTTCTGCTGCTGAATTCATCATGAAACGAAATCAATTGCAGAAGAAATATAGTTAGGTAATGCTAATAGTTAAGTATAGCTAAGTAATTTACCTCCCTATGACTTCAATGCCAAAACCAGAAGGAGACATGGGTGGGAAAACTGGAACAGGGAGTGTGCTTTTTCATTCCCTGAGGTCAGTGATGGAAGAATTCATGTTCCTTCAGGTAGAGATTACGCGATCATCAGGACTGATGGTCTACCAGTATGCTCTGATGCGATATCTCAGAGCCAATGGGCCCCAGAGGCTCACTGATCTTTCAAGGTTTCTTCACGTCAGGAATCCTACTGTTACAGGAATTATAGACACACTGCAGAACAGGGGACTTTTATCCAGGGAGGATGATCCGGCCGACAGGCGTGCCTCAAGGGTTTTCCTGAATCCTGAGGGAATTTCTCTCCTGGATGCTATTGAAGAGAAAATAATATCCAGCGTAAGTGAGGCCATAGCCAGTGTTGATGATTCATCAGCGGCGAAGATGTGCAATTTCCTTGACATGATTGCATCATCACTGAGGGTATCCGCAGAAAATGAAGTTAGAGGAAGTGAAGCCAAATGCCATTAGATAATGAAGATGATAAGCTAAATTATGTTTCAAACGAGGATTTCGATGCAAAGTACTCACGCAAAGTGATGCTGATACTTGCGGGGCTTGTCCTGATTGTTATGTACATCGAAGGGATGCTGACGCCTTCACTGCACAGCATAGCCCTGGCATTCAATGTCACATCAGCACAGGTTAGCCTTCTGCTCTCCGCCTACCTGGTTGGAGGCGTTGCCATGACACCAATTATGGGAAAGCTTGGCGATATATACGGCAAGAAGAAGATTCTGTCAGTCGTGCTTCTGGTCTATGCCGTTGCCGTGTCAGTCACAGGATTTTCGCCAAATTTCACATTCATGGTTATTTCAAGGACTATCCAGGGTATCGGACTGACAATAATGCCACTCGGAATGAGCCTCATGAGGGAGGAGTTCCCCAAGGACATGGTGCCAAGGGCGCAGGCCCTCATCAGTGCCATGTTCGGAGCTGGTTTTGCCGTCAGCCTTCCACTGGGATCACTGGTTTCAAATGACTTCGGCTGGAGGATGACATATCACACTGCTATACCATTTGTGCTTGCCCTTGCCGTAACAACGATGGTAGTGGTAAGAGAATCAAGGTTCAGGAGGCCCGATACAAAGATAGACTACATCGGGGCTTCGCTTCTTGCAGCTTCCCTTGCACTGTTTGTTTTTGCCCTGTCGGAGGCACCGAGCTGGGGATGGACATCATATGGCACGCTTTCCATGATTGCCTCGGGTGCCATGCTCATCATACCCCTGACACTCTTCGAAAGGCGCTATTCAAGGATGGGCGGGGAGCCCATACTGGACTTCAGGCTCCTGTCGTACCGGAACGTCATGGTTGCAAACATTGTCCTTTCAATATCTGGAATGGGCATGTTCCTTGCCATGCAGGCCCTCACATACAGGTTTGAGCTTCCGAGTCCTTCCGGATATGGAAAATCAATTCTTTACACCGTGATATCACTTGTTCCGTTTGCCATAGGCATGCTTGTTTTCGCACCCATAACAGGGAGGCTTGTATCCAGGATTGGCGTGAAGCCCCTGGCCATAATTGGCTCCGTAATTTCAGGGGCAGGCTTCATCCTGGAATCCGTATTCCATTCCTATGACCAGATGCTCATGTTCGAGTTTGTTACTGGCGGAGGCCTTTCAATAATGAATGCTTCACTGATAAATCTCATAGTGCTCACAGTGAACCCAAAGGACATGGGGCTTGCAACAGCCATGAACGGCACTTTCCGGAATGTTGGCAGCAGCATAGGCGCACCCATTGCCGGCTCAATAATGGCCACCGTCTCAGCACTGTATCTTGTGGGGAACAGCCCATCAGGCCCAGTGTATGTATCAATGCCCACATCAAGCGCATTCGCTTACATATTCCTGATTGCTGGAGCTGCCTTTGCAGT
Source organism: Thermoplasmata archaeon (assembly GCA_021819605.1). Classification (GTDB taxonomy): domain Archaea; phylum Thermoplasmatota; class Thermoplasmata; order Thermoplasmatales; family Thermoplasmataceae; genus UBA509. The sequence continues at coordinate 13,823 of JAKAQT010000018.1, read as the reverse complement.
GGCCGCTATTCTATCACTGCTTGCCAGGGAGGTCCTTGGTTCCAGGGCAGGTTCCAGAACAGCCAAGAGGCCTGCCGTCAATGAGGTGGAGACACACAGTACGGATAAATTGTGATTATTTTAATAGGATGAACAAATTTTGACTTAATGAGGTATGTCATAGTCACCAGCAGATGCCCCGTGAGCCATGACCGCTCTGGGGGCCGGGAAACACTCCGCCGGAACGTCGGTGGCGTGGTTACTGCCCTGCACCAGGCCATGAAGGTCCATGGTGGGGTATGGATCTGCTGGGGTGATGGCAATGCCGACATGAATTACCCGGTGGAAGAGTATGAGGGATATACTGTTGCAAGGATATTCCTGAACCGTAATGAGAAGCATGGTTTCTATGATGAATATTCCAACGGCACACTATGGCCTCTTTTCCATTATTTCAGGGAACGCGTAAGGTACGTTGAAGATTCGTTCGAGACATACAGTGCAGTGAACAGGAAATTTGCAGAGGCAGTTGCAAAGAATACAGATAATGATTCGGTGATCTGGGTTCATGACTACCAGCTTAGCCTTGTTCCAGGGTTCGTAAGGAAACTGGGAATTGCCAATTTCATCATATTCACTTGGCACATACCGTGGGTTTCCAGCGAGTTCTTCAACATCCTTCCGCAGGCAAAGGAGATTGTGGACAGCATTACACAGGCAGACATGATAACATTTCATACAGAATTATACAGGAAGAACTTCAGGGAGTCCTGTGAAAGGCTATCCCAGCCTGATTTCAATGTGGATGACCGGACCTCCGCATACTCCCTTGGCATTGATTCAGATTACTATTCCAGGGTTGAGGAACCGGTGAATCCGCTGGAGACCCTCCAGAAGAACGGCAGGGTCATATTCTCAATAGACAGGCTGGACTACACCAAAGGGCTCATAAACCGCGCGCTGTCTGTGGAGAGGGTCCTGAAAAAATATCCCGATACAAGGGGGCGGTTCCATTATGTTATGATGGTCACTCCAAGCAGGACATCGGTGTCTGAATACATAAGGATGAAGCGCGACCTGGAGATGGAGATCGGCAGGATTAACGGTTCCCATGGGGATATAAAGTGGCAGCCCATAATTTATATGTACAGCAAGGTATCAGACAGAGTGCTGCTGTCTTATTACCGTTATGCAGATATAGCCCTCATAACGCCATTAATGGATGGCCTGAATTTGGTCAGCAAGGAGTTTGTGGCCGCATCCGGCAATGGCATCCTGATACTGTCCGAGTTTGCCGGGGCTGCATTCAACCTCCCGCAGGCCCTCATCGTCAACCCCAATGACATCAATGCAATGGCCGATACTATATACACGGCAATGAATATGAGCGCTGGCGAGATTGAGAGAAGGCTTGAGGCCATGAAGACGTCAGTTACAAGAAGAAACCTGAAATGGTGGATAGAGGCAATAGAAAAGCGTGCACATACCCTTATGGCAAACAGGAAGGCGATCAATGCCACTTGACAGTGACCTGATAAGGGAGGCTCGAAGGCTTCCTCGGGGATCGCCCGTCTTCTTGGACTACGATGGTACGCTGGTGCCTCTGTCCACAGATCCGGAAACCACCTTCCCGGATGATGAGGTTATATCTGTAATGGATCAACTGGCGGGAAAATACCAGCTCTATGTTGCCACAGGCAGGTCAATTCCTGAGATCACGAAATTCCTTGACAGCAGGTACAATTTTATTGCACTCCATGGAGCAATACTGAAGCCAAGAGGCGGACAGCCGGAATATGTAACGGATGCAGGGGAATATATCAGGAAATGCGACACCGTATATGCCCGAAGGGATGATTTCTTCAGGAGATATCCAGGACTCAAGATGACAAACAAACAGGGAGGTGTAGTGTTCATAATGTGGGGGCTTGATGAGAAAGCCATGTCATCGCTCGTGAACGAGGCATCCCTTCTTGCCCTGCAGACTGGCATGGAACTCTACAGGGGAAAGAGAATTGTTGAGCTCCGGATTCCTGGAGTGAACAAGGGAATAACCATAAAGAAGGTCAGGAATGGGGCGCCTGCCCTCATAGCCGGAGATGACGCAACAGACGAGGATTCATTCCTTGACAACCCGGACGCCATCACCGTCAAGGTTGGCCCGGGCGACACAGCCGCCAGGTTTCGCGTCCGAGACGTAGCTGAATTCCGGGAACTCCTGAAGGCAATGTCAGAACCCTGATATGTCGTACATGTCTTTCCGCCTCTGCTTTATGAGCGGCACATCCATTGAATACTTTTCCGGCAGGGACATATCCAGATCAACCGTAAGTATGCCTTCCTGGTTATCCAGTTCCCCCAGTATATCTCCATAGGGGCTCACTGCCATGGTATGCCCTGTAAAATCCTTCCCGCACTGTGCGGATGCCAGCACAAATGATCCGTTCTCAATGGCCCTTGCCCTGAGCAGCGTCCGCCACGTTTCCAGTTTTCTTTCGCCGGCGAACCATCCCGCCTGGTATGAGATAATGGATGCATCCATGAGGCGTATGAGCCTGGCCGGCTCCGGGAACCTGAGATCATAGCATATCTGGAGCCCAATGCGGGCATCTGGCGCAGCAAATGCGGAGGGCGTTATGCTGCCCTGCTGGTAACATGAGCTCTCCCTGTGCCCGTATGCATCGAACAGATGCAGCTTCCTGTACTTCCCGGAGATTATTCCCAGGTCATTCACCAGAATGGATGTGTTGTAGGGCCTTATGCCTGTTCCGGCATATTCGGCAATATTGAGAGCCATGGTCAGCTTCCCCTTTGCAGCTGCAGTCATGGTGTTTACAAAATTTCCGTCTGTTGGCTCTGCTGCCGCAGCTGTTGTGCCGGGATCAGAGTAATCAGGAAGGAACATCTGGTATTCCGGGAATATTGCAAGCACTGCCCCCTCCTTCATGGCCTCTCCCAGCAGCTGCCTGGACTTCTGCAGATTTGCCTCCTTGTCTCCCTCGCTTTCCATCTGTATTAGTGATACCTTCATTCTCACCACCTGTTTCCGTTAATCTGAGACAGCTTTTCCGGCAGATATGTGGATGTGACATAGTTCAGGCCGTATTTGGCAAGAGCCTGCTGCTCTGCCTTCTTTCCTATGCGCAGCATGGTTTCTATCTCATCCCTCCACATCTCTGAATTGAACCTTGGGTCCTTGAGTTCCGCATTGAGCGCCGCAATGTCCTTGTCATTAAGCTTGTCCGTTGGGAGATCGTAGTTCAGTATGTCTGATGCGGTCACGCCGATGAACTCTGCTGTGGGAACTGCCAGATAATGTGATATGTGAGCTGTCTTTATGGCACCGTAAGCTATGGACGCGTATATCCTGAAGGACCACGGATCGCCATCGGTGAACACCACAACAGGAACGCCTTTTTCCTCGTTAATCCTCTTGAGAAGGCGCCTTGTGCTCCGTGCCGGCTGTCCCTTGAGATGGACCAGCAGGCACCGGTTGCTTTCATCAAACCCGTTTTCTACCAGCCTGTCGAACATACCTCCTGTCTCTATTGCAAGGATGAAATCCGCGTCAACATCCTTTATGTGGAACTTGTCGTCCTCAACAGAGTAGGGTATTGAATAACCGCTGTCCCCAACATCGTCCTTGCAGTTTATCTTCTTGAATTCTCCCTTCCTTGTCTTTTCCTCCACTGTGATGTTGCCCATTATGCTGGCCCCGTTCTCTTCAGGGCGCAGCCTGAAGTCCTCCCTGAGCAGGGCACTGATAACCTCCAGGTCCTCCGCCATCAGGTTCGATTCGTCCTGTGTGTGGAACTTCCCAAGGTTCCATCCTTCTGAAATGTAGTACATTTCCCTCAGTGTTGACGATTTTCCCTCCTGCAGCATCTCCCGGATGAAGTCGATCATGTACAGGATTTTAACCATGTATTCCGCCCCGTCTGTAGTCCTGCCTGAACGTGTCACCTGGGAATCCCCGTATTTCCAGACTGAAAGCATTGGATCAAGGACAATATTGTCCCTGTTCCTTGACGGCATGGATATCTCCGGCACATCTCCGCTCACAAGGTAGTCGTATATTCTTGAGGCTATGCCTTCCAGGGATGATTTCACCTCGCCAGGCATTACTGATCACCCTTCTCCTCATCTGCGGAATCTATTATGCTGATGCTTTCCATCCCATAATCTGCAGGCAGTGGATCAGCGCCCTGGACATGCACAGGATCAATGCCGGTGAAGTAAAATGCAGTTCCTGGGTACTCCTGGGGGACATTTGACAGGGGAATGCTGAATTCCACTTCCAGGGATGGCTGGAGGTCCAGAATATCCCATACCATATCATCGCCGTCATAATAGGCCACAGGCGGGTCCGCATAGAGCTTCATTGATACGGGATGGCGTGTGTAATTGATAACCTTCACCTTTGACCGTGTCATGCCGCCATCATTGATGATATCCTCCGTGACAAAGACCACATTGGCAATCTTTGAAATCACGCTGTCCAGCGGAGGAATATCCTTTCCAAGGATCACGGATGATTTCCTGCCGATCTCCGGGATGAGCAGGCTCACAAGCCTGAACTTCTCATAAACCTTCTTCCTGCGGTCCTTCTTTCCAAGGAATGACTTCACGCTCCTTCCAAGCGACTTCAATGCCATTGTGACCTCTACTGTTATCTCATCAACTGAGGCTATTGCCTCCTTGGACTCCGAAGTGAACGGGATTCTTATGCCATATACATGGACAAAGATCACTGCAGGCCCGAAGGGAATTCCCTGGCCGCTTTTCTGATCGAGGCCGTATGGTCTCCAGTCCATTTCCTGCACGGCCCTGGTGATTGCGCAGGCTCCAGCCTGGTAGAGCAGTGGCACCTTGTTTGCGAACCTGACCACCCTCACGGGCTCGTCTGACCTGAGGTCACCGCCATAGACCAGCCCTGCTTCAACTGCGAAGGGGTTGCCATTGTGTATTGATATGGGCCTGACAACAGGCTTGGAGTAATGCGATGGCCTGCTCTCTCCGTAGACATTCTTAAGCCCCTTTATGATAAATTCATGCCCAAGCGGCGAAAGGCAGTCAGTTGGAGGCGGCATGAGCTTGACCTGACCGAAGGCGTCCCTCAGTTTCCTCACCTGTTCAAGAGTGATTTCTGACGGCCTCTCTTCAGGCCTTATACCGGATTTCTGCAGGATCTCCTCGGCTATCCTGTCGCTCACCCTGTTGAAATCACCCTTGAGGAATTCCATCATTGTTTCTGCATGTGTGGACTTGCTCATGGAATTTATTTCCCCGATCTCCAGCCCTAAAGGATGCGGTTTGATGGCTGTTCCGGGTTTTGAAGGCGTTTCAACAACACGCCTTATTTCCAGCGTCCTGCCGTCAGGGTCGGTGAAGGAGAAGTTTGCGTTTGGGTTGGCCACTGCTGTCTCCCTGATATACTCCCATACGGACTGCCTGCCCGTCTGGTACTTTGCCCTTGCAGGTATGGCCACAACAGTCCCGCTGGTCACATCCCATATGACCGGCCTTTCATAATTGATCTGAGCCCTGTTCTCCTTCACGTTTATCCCAAGTTCAAACTCGTATGCAACATCGTCCTGTGCCCTTTTTGTTTTGATATATGCAGGCCTGGCCGTTGTGATCTGCCCATAGAGGATGGCGGCAGTGATGCCTATTCCCTGCTGGCCCCTGGACTGCTTGAAGGAATGGAACCTCGATCCATACAGAAGCTTCCCGAACACGTCCGGAACCTGCTTTCTCTCGATGCCTGGCCCGTTGTCCTCCACGGTGATCAGGTACTCGTCATCACTCTGCTTTTCAATTTTTACCTTTATATCCGGAAGAATCTGGTATTCCTCGCAGGCATCCAGAGAGTTGTCCAGTGCCTCCTTTACAATCATGAAGAGCGATTTCTGCGGGGAATCAAAGCCGAGAATGTGCCTGTTCTTTTCAAAAAATTCAGAAATGGAAGCTTCCCTGAAGTCAGATATGGTGGATTTCCTTGAAGCCATCACCTGAAAATGTTCACTTGCCTTAAATTACTTTGCCGGGGAAGTTATCTGTATTCCCGGAGGCAATGACTCGCCTGAGGTGCAGGAAAATGCTTTCTTTGCCCTTTCCCTACCAGAATGCAGGATTATCCGAAATAGCCCAGATCATCCTTCTGGGTTACCTTCCCCTGCACATCTTCCTGCATCTTCTCCGTGATCTGCTCAATCTGCTTGCTTCTTTCCTCAAGGTCTGAAAGATCAACTTCAAGGCTGAGAAGATTCACAAGTATCTTGACAACTTCCTTGGCTCCCTTGGGATCTGCAAAATAACCGGAAGTTTCTCCCATAAGGCATGCTCCCTGCATGCTGAACAGCTCCTTTCCGAGGCCAAGCATTACGCCGGCCGATCCCACTATGCCTCCGCCGGGTTCCCCCTTTGGAAACACAACGCCGCTGTCCGTAAGTGTCTTCACCAGGGATTCGTCGGTTACAGCGCCCAGGACACGTGGAATTTCCACAATCTTGCCTGTGCTGTATCCTCCCAGTGTATAGACCATGGAAACCTCCAGTTTCCTGGCCAGTTCCAGTATCTGATATGACATTTCATACTGTCCTTCCTGTGTGGTTCCCTGAAAATCCCCCACAAGTATGAGGATGTCACTCCTTCCCTTGAGCTTCTTATAATAGAGCGAGTTCCTGACCAGCTTGACCACTCCGGCATCATCGATGAAAACCTGGGGCGGAAGGTACTGGGAGTATATATCTGCAAACTTCTCCATCTTCAGCTTTTCCACAAGATATTCCGCAGCTATCTTCCCCACGTTGCCTATTCCGGGAAGCCCCCCTATGAGGACCGGGCTTGCTAGCCTGGGCCTCTTATACTGATTGATTATTATTTTCTCCATGTTTATGTTCCTCCCCTGAATTTATCCTGAACCTCTGGAACCGGTCCACCGGTGAATACTTTGGCGGAAGAGCTACGTCCGTCCTTTGCCCGCAGATCGGGCACACTTCTTTCATGGTATAAGTGTTGCAGATGCGGCACTTTCTGATCAGTGAATGCATACCGCTTTATCATTTCCTGACAAATTCGGCCACAACGCCGTTCTTTTTGGCATTGTCCATTATCCTCTGTACCACTCTTTTAAGAGTATCTTCGGCAGTCTTATAATCCTTGTCAGTGACAGTCACGATATATCGTGGAGCCCCGGCATACTGGATTCCCACAGTGGCCTCATCACCTGGATCTATTGTGGACCTGATCATCTGAATCCCATTGGGCGCAAGGGAATATGCTTCTATGGTGCCACCAATTTTAACATATGGAAGCACGACGTTTTCCCTGGAGATTTTCACAAAGACTGTCTTCCATTTCTCATTGATTTCGGGGAACCAGTTTTCACTTGCTGAAGCGTCCTCGAATGCTGCATACAGATTGCCGTACCTCTGCCTCAGTTCATCTGCAAATTCAGCCTCGCACTCCTCAACGGACTTCTTTAGCTGCTTGGCAACTATCTCAAGAAGCTTGGAAGCCTTCTGCTCATTCTTCCATTCGGAGATCTTCTCTCTCTTCTGGTGATCATTGACCCTTTTCAGGGAAAGTTCAACATTACCCCTGTTTATGTCAATGCTCAGGACCTTGCACACCGTCTTCTGGCCTTCTCTCAGGTAATCCCTTATGTGTTTTACCCAGCCGGTGGCGACTTCAGCTATGTGGATAAAACCCTCATGCCCCGGGTATTCTTCCAGCTTGGCCGTAGCTCCAAAATTCTTTACTTCCTTTATTGTTACGACCACCAGCTCTCCCGGTTCAGGAAGGTCCTTGCTCATTGCTGATCTCCAACAATATCCGCGGCTAGGTCCAGCGTTCCGCCGGTTGGCCTTGCAAGGGTGGCGTTGCAGATGTGGCACACAACTACAGAGGATATCTTCGTGTATGTAACCTGCTCATTGCCGCAGTCCCTGCATTTTATCCTGATGAACTTGTTTCCTATGCTCTTGGGCTTTGCAAATCTGCTTTCCGCCATATTACTGAACCTCCACTATTTCCAGTTTCTTGGCCCTGAAGCTTGGAGGTGTAATTGCCTTTTTGCAGGTCTGGCACCTGAATCTCAGAGCAAGCCTCTTGGTTGGCTTTTCCCGGCCTTCATACTTTGGCCTTGGAAAACCTCCGTATCCTGATGTGGCTCTGCGGAATCTCCTCTGTCCTGCCCTGAACTCACTGGCTTTCTTTTTCCTGACTCTTTCCACATCGTGAGGCGTATGCTTCTTGCAGGAAGGGCAGTACATCTTGATTACTTTAGGCATTTTCAATACTTTCACCTGTTGATTGGCAAGATCCTGAAACCCTGATGATTCATCATCTCCGGGATCTTGATATGCTCTCGCTGAATTAGAATGAGGAATATAAGTTTTCTTAACCGGATGGAATTATGGTTGCTGTTCCTCCCAGGTTATGATGCAGCGATCATGGTGAATGCGGGACTGGAAGTTTTCCCTACTGAATCCCTGTCTCTTCCCTGGGCTGCGTGCCCGGGATGACCGCAGGAGACCATGTTCCATCGGCTTTCCTCGCGTACCCTGTTTCATAATGCTGCATGGTGTCTCCGGCGTCCATCAGTGAATCCAGTGGCAGTGTATTGTGCCATCCACCTCCGAAGAGGCAGATTTCCCTGTGGTCCGGGTAGACGACGACATCCTTGTCGTTTCTGGATGGATCTGACCAGATTTCAATGTCCAGGACCCTTACCGGGGAATCATCTGCGGCAAGGATCTGGGTTGGGAGGTCCGGCCCGGTCGGTTTTGATATGACGTCCCCGGGACTTATGGGGATTTCCCGGTCAGCAATCCGTGCCCTTCCTCTTCCGGATATCACAATGTAATGCTCTTCCCGTGCAGTGTGGCTGTGATGGCGTGAATAGGTGTTCCCGGGTTCGATGTCATAAACTCTCATGAATGCATGGGAAAATCCAGTGAGTGGAGAAAGATAGCTGCATCTGCTTCCACTGTCTGTCTCGTTGATGGCCAGCTGCGATGCATCATGCCCCTCGCCTGACAGTATGTTCTGGACCGGTGGAATCCACATCTTCTCTCCGGGATTTTCAGCTTCCCCCATGCTGGCAATGCCATGGTATAGCTGTATATCTATGTCCCAGAATGAGCATATCCTGACAAGATAGCTCCTGGCGGATTCTGTCAGCGCAGGGGCAATGATCCAGATATTCTTCCCGTGATCCACTCTCAAGTACCCGGATCTGTTTGACAGGTCCGCCCAGAGCCACTGCGTGAATCTGATCATGTTTTTCATGGATTCCATCCTGAAATCGCCCATGTTATCGGGATCGAAAAGCTTCCACGCTACATCACAGCGTATGGCACCTGCAGGCCGTACCTCTTTCGCTGGATTCTCCAGTATCTTTATGGTCATTCTTCGCCATTCCGGTTTGTTTTATAATCATTTCCGGTTCAGAAAAATAGTTCGTGTATGCTGATCATAACTATCATCCGCAGCTTCTTTTCATCTGCCTGATCCTGCTCCTTTAAAAGAATTAATCCAGCCCTGGGAATGTGAACCTACAAATAGTTAAATACGAACTATCAATTCAGCCGGGAATAGACATGCCTAAGCCACAGCCAAGTGCACTAAAGCCAATGGACGTTCTCAGAGGATCCATAGAGAAGAACGTAATGGTGGATGTAAAGGGTAACAGGGGTTACTCCGGAATACTTGAAGGTTATGACGTTTACATGAACCTTGTCATAAGGAATGCCGGCGAGACTATCAGAGGAGAAACAAAGGGGGTCTTTGAACGTATCCTTGTTCGCGGCGACAATGTAATATTTGTATCTCCATCAAAAGGTGATAATCAATGAGCAATGGAACAGCAGTAATGGGAAAGATGAACAACAAGAAGGTCCACGTTACATGCCGCAGATGTGGTCATCACACATACCACGTCAGGCAAAAGAGGTGCTCTCACTGTGGATTCCCATCAGCAAGAATCAGATCCTATAGATGGGCTAAAGCCAAGTGATCACTGCGCGGTAGTTGGTTACCGCGGTGGTGATCAGGCATACCCGGTTCTTCTAGTATCCTTAAAGACCCTGCAGCACCGGGGACAGGAAAGTGCAGGCATTGCGACTTTTGTTAATTCCACCATAAATGTCCGCAAGGGCATGGGGCTGGTGTCAGAGGTCTTCAATGATAAATTGTCTGATTCAGATTCCTACCTTTCTGGAAATGTTGGAATAGGGCATACCAGGTATTCCACCGCCGGCACAAAGACCATGGAGAATGCCGGGCCATTTCTTGTGTCAAATTCCCTGGGCCACATAGCAGTGTCGCATAACGGGGAGATTACCAATGCAGACGCCCTGAGAGAGGAGATGATGCGAATGGGGCTTACCTTCCTGACCTCATCGGACACCGAAGTGCTTCTCATGGAGCTGGCAAGGGACATAACTACCTATGGAATACAGAACGGCATAAAGATCGCCATGGACAGGCTGAAGGGTGCTTATGCCGTTACAATGATGATAAATGACCGGCTCTTTGCCATAAGAGACCCGCTGGGAATAAGGCCCCTGGTTATGGGAAACTTTGGAGACAATTTTATAGTTGCATCTGAAACCTGCGCCCTTGACATACTTGGAGCAACTAAGATCCGTGACGTGAAACCCGGAGAGGCCGTTGAGATCACCGAAAGGGGGCCGGAGACAATTTTTGTACGGCCAGCCCCAAGGACCGCCCACTGCATGTTCGAATATGTGTACTTCGCAAGGCCCGACAGCGTCATAGACAACGTGGAAGTTTTTGGATCAAGGATTAACCTTGGAAAGGAGCTTGCCAGGGAACATCCTGTGGAGGCGGATGTGGTCATCCCAGTTCCTGATTCTGGAAGGGCGCAGGCACTGGGATTCTCCATGGAATCACATATACCATACAGTGAAGGGCTCATAAAGAACAGGTTTTCTGACAGGACATTCATAATGCCAACCCAGGATGCCAGAAAGAAGGCCATTGTGCTGAAGCTCAACACCATAAAGTCAGAACTTCAGGGCAAGAGGGTTGTTCTCGTGGATGACAGCATCGTGAGGGGGAACACGATGAAACATATTGTGGCACTCCTCAGGAATGCCGGTGCAGTGGAGGTCCATGTAAGGATTGGGTCGCCTCCCATAGTGGCCCCATGCTACTTCGGGGTGGATATGAAGACAAGAGACCAGTTCCTGGCATCCGGAAAGGACATGGAAGAGATAAGGAAGGAGATAGGATCGGATTCACTTGGTTATGTGTCCATACAGGGCCTGGTCAGGAGCATAGAGAAGAATGAGAACTCCCTGTGCCTTGGATGCCTCACGGGAAATTATCCAGCACCAACCCCTGAGAAGGCAAAAACACCAAGGCAGAAGGAACTGGAAAGCTTTTCCTCCTGACTATTTGCGATTCATTGCTTCCCGAATCTGATCAAGCATTTTATCTGTGTCCAGCAACGTTCCGGAAAGATCAGCCCTAGATGCTATGGCAATTTTCCCGGCAATGACCCTTGCCGCACGCCCCCGCCTTCTGGCAGGCAGTGAGGACATTCCCTTGTAATGGAACAGGATGCCATGCTTCGGCGGCGGAGTTCCCGAAACAAAATGCTTGAAGAGCGCCTTTTCCGCTCCCAGCACCTGTATGCTGCTGGCTGGCATCAGGGCAAGGTTGCGGAGGCTACCTGCATGGAAGAGCAGCTCTGTTGCAAGGTCTTCGCCTGCTATCCTGCAGGTATTGGGCATAATTGTCCTGACACGCTCTGACAGAAACTGTACCAGTGACGATCTCATGGCGCACAGCCAGGTAACAGACGATGAAATCTGGGTCATCATTGATGATATATCTTCCGGGAGATCCAGCCCCTCAAGATTTGTGAAGAACCGGCAAGGATCATCGGAGTTGTAGTTGATACCTGTTATGAGGCCGAAGGTCATGACCTTCTCCAGGATCAGGTTTATTGACTTATTTATCTCTGGAACAAGGGAATAGAACTTCCTGACATATTGATCCTCCCTGAATTCCTTCTTAATCCTGTACTTTGCGTACTCTATCATGAGGGCCCTCAAATCGGGGAGATCGGGGCGATCCACAATCTCTGCTTCAGGGATCTTCCCGTTCCTGAGGTCATCAAATATCCTGCTGTATTCCTCTTCTATATTACTGAAGACCCCGAATCCCATGGGCCTTGGGTATCCATACCACATGACGCTGCCGGTCTTATCTTTCCCTCTTCCTTCCATATGATCCACTTCCCTGTGGCCGCCTTTCATTCCTCATGGGCGGCCTGCGTCTCTGGCCGCCGCCATTGCCATTCCGGTAAGTCCTGGCAGGCCTGCGCGGCGGCTCCCGGGTTACTGGCGCCGGTGAGGCAGGTTTCTGATCAGGGTTTTCCAGCAGAATCCTGTCAAAGTCAACAACCTTAAGGTCCATTATGGAATCGTAATTTACAAGCATCTTGCCAGTTCCCACAAGTTCGTTCTCCTCGGTCACCACGGCAACCCGGTCCCCCTTCATGGGTTTTCCTGTTATTGCCCTTATGCCGCCGGGAAAAAGATCAGAGCCATGGGCTATGTTGGACAGGGTTGTACGCTTCACCACGATCTTAGGATCATTCCTGAAGAGCTGCAGCATTGGTATAATCATGCCCTGAAGCCTGGAAGGATTACCATTCTTGCTCATGTACGCGGCATCTGACAGTTCCTGCAATGTATGGATCATTGATTCATCGAATGGACCTGTGGCAGTGCGCCTGAGCTCAGCCATCTGGGCACCGGGCCCAAGAACATAGCCAATGTCGATGCACAGGGTCCTTATGTAAGTGCCTGATTCACACTTCACCCTGTACAGTACCAGGCGATCCTGCACCTCCTTTATCTCAAGTTCATAAATCCTGCGAATTCTCAGGGCCCTTGCAACAGCGGACTTCATGGGAGGGAGCTGGTATATCTCACCCTTGAACTGATCAAATGCAGCTTCAAGCTGGTCTCGGCCAAAATCTCCATAGAGCCGCATAACAGTTACATATTCCTTTGGATATTCATGGGCGACGTCGATGAGTTTCACCGCCTTGCCAATAGCCATAACCAGCACGCCGGATGCGTTGGGATCAAGAGTGCCTATGTGGCCAACCTTATCAACATCCAGAATCTGCCGGACCCAGTAGTCAACCTGGTGGCTTGTAGGGCCCTTGGGCTTGTCTATGACAACGAATCCGTCAATGCTGTTTTCCCTGTTCTTCTCCGATGATTCGTTCATAAATCCTCTCCGCAACCTCTTGGGCCGTTAGTGTATCTGAACCTATAACCATGTCGTATATGCTGGTGTCGGAATAATCGATTCCATAATACTGGAGGTATCTCTTTGCCTCAGAGGCTTCCCTCTCCACCATCCTTTCCTTGAGGTCCCTTTCGTCACCCTCACGCTTCTTTATCCTTCCATATCTGACGTCAAGAGATGCGTTGAGAAACACCTTGAATGCAGAAATGCCCGATCGGTGGCAGATCCATCCCGCAAGGCGCGATTCCACAACAACATCGTCATTATCCATGAGGAAGGATGCTATCATTGCGTCCAGGTCACGGTCTACTGCCTCATGTGTTTCGGCATAGACATTGAACTCTTCAACTGTCATGCCCATTGTTGAAGCTTTCTCCCTGAAAAAATAACCACCGGAGAAAAATTTGAGCCCAAGCATTCCTGAAATGATGCGGCCTGCAGTGGATTTGCCACTGCCTATTGGGCCACTAATTGTGACTCTCATAGCGTTCCGATTTTTCCGCTTTCCTCAACTTGTGGCTGAAATCAAAGTACTTGATTATACT
>JAKAQT010000130.1 GCA_021819605.1 Thermoplasmata archaeon | reverse complement strand
TTGAGTTGTCTTGTTTCACATTTCTTTCGAGTCGATAAGAATAAATATTGCATAAAGATGAAACGACGTACAGGAGATATGGACGAGAACAGCTTCTCTTCTTCGGCGAAGGAAGTATTGTTTCAGCTTGGGTATGGAACGCACTGGTTTGCAAAGAAAGCAGGGTTCGTATTGGGGTTGCGGAAGCATGTTTCTCTATTGAAGGTGAACGGATGTCGGAAATGAAACAGATAGTCATGCCAGGTGACGAGATAGATTCTTCACTTGGAAAGCCAAGAAATGGCGTTTACAAATGCGGTGATCAGTTATACTGTTCCCAGTATTTCGGTATTGTGCAGAAGAGTGAGCAGTTCGTGGACATTGTCCCCTTTTCGGGCCCTTATTTTCCAAGAAGGGGCGACAAGGTAATCGGGAAGATAATAGAAGTTGGCCCATCAATGTGGACTGTTGACATAAACTCCCCATATTACACGCTCCTGCACATGAACGACACTCCATGGAGGACAAATGCAGGTAATATCAAAAAATTCCTGAGCACTGGCGACTACGTTTACGCAAAGGTCATGACCGTCAACGAGATTAAGGAAAGCTGGATAACGCTCAAGGATGTAGGCCTGAGAAAACTTGAGGGCGGGCACATTGCCTCCATTCAGGCGCCCAAGGTTCCCAGGATAATAGGGAAGGGCGGGTCCATGGTCAACATGATCAAGGACGCCACCGAAACAAGAATAGTGGTGGGCCAGAATGGACTCATATGGGTTGATGGAGAACCGGAAAATGTAATGGCCGCAATAGAGGCCATAAAGGTGGTTGAGAGGGAAGCACATACCACCGGATTGACGGACAGAATGCAGAAATATCTTGAGGAAATAAAGGGTGGAAAAAATGGGAACAGCGTCTGATATTAAATTGATTGATGAGAACGGCCTTAGGATAGATGGGCGATCCCCAACAGAACTAAGACCATTGAAGATTGAAACCGATGTTCTTGAGAGGGCAGACGGATCAGCATTCATAGAGTGGGGAGGCAACAAGATACTTGTGGCGGTATACGGTCCAAGGGAAGCTTACCCAAAGCACACGCAGGACATTGAAAAGGCTGTTGTGAAGGCAAGGTACAACATGTCTGCATTCTCAGTGGATGAAAGAAAGAGGCCGGGACCGGACAGGAGATCGGTGGAAATATCAAAGGTCATTTCAGAGGCGCTTTCCGCCGCAGTTATGGTGGAGCAATTCCCCAGAGCCCAGATTGATGTTTTCATCGAAGTCCTTCAGGCTGACGCGGGAACGAGAATCGCCGGTCTCACAGCCAGTTCCGTTGCTCTTGCGGCTGCGGGCATTCCCATGAGGGATATGGTTGTAGGATGCGCGGCTGGCAAGGTGGATGGAAAGATAGTTTTGGACCTCGGCAAGGAAGAGGATAATTTCGGCCAGGCCGATCTTCCAATGGGAATACTTGCAAAATCAGGAAAAATCGTCCTTATGCAGATGGATGGCGACCTGAGCCAGGAGGAATTTGACCAGGCTACAGCGCTCATAATGGACGCAACAAAGAGGATATATGATATCCAGAGAGAAGCTCTGGCTGGAAAATACAGGGCACTGGCCCTTGAGAGGGGTGGTGAGTGATGCCGAAGGATGAAGCCGGAGTACTTTCGGAAATTAAGAGAAATTACATACTGAAGAAACTGAAAGAGGGAAAGAGAGGTGATGGAAGATCACCTGAAAGTTTCAGGGAGATATCAATAACCACGAATTATGTTCCCCGATCAGCGGGATCAGCCTACGTCAAGCTAGGCAGGACAAAGGTAGTTGCAGGCATAAAGATAGAATCGGGAGAGCCATTCCCGGACACGCCGAACCAGGGAGTTCTGACCACAAATGTGGAACTGCTCCCCATGGCGTTCCCTACCTTCGAGGCAGGTCCTCCCAATGAAGGTTCCATAGAGATTGCCAGGGTCGTAGACAGGGGCATAAGGGAAAGCAAGATGATCGATCTTGAATCTCTGGTGATCGAACCGGCGAAGAAGGTCTGGATTGTATTCGCTGATATTGACGTGATCGATTTTGACGGGAATCTCATAGATGCATGCACACTGGCAGTTGTTTCTGCCCTCAAATCAGCAGTTGTCCCAGGGTCCACTGAAGGCGGGAAAGATTTCGCACTTCCTGTAAGGAGCCTCCCCATTTCAGTAACAATGGTCAAGATTGGGGATGAGCTTGTTGCTGACCCGGATCTTGAGGAGGAGCAGCTCTCAACGGCACGCATAACCGTCACAACAACCGCCGATGAACACATCAGAGCAATGCAGAAGGGGGACACCGGCTATTTCACTCTTGATGAGATAAGAAAAGCTATAAAGTTATCAAGTGATATCGGTCGACAGATCAGAGAAAAACACTTCAAGTGATATTAATGTCTAAAAGAACTATCAAGGTAGGAGCTGCGGGACGTTTCGGCCCCAGATACGGAGTAACAGTCAGGAAAACCTGGAATGAGATTTACAAGCAGAAAATAGCCTTTTATGCATGCCCTTCATGCAAAAAGAAGAAAGTTAAGAGGCTGGCTGCAGGCATCTGGGAATGCAGACACTGTGGCTATAAATTTGCAGGTGGTTCTTATCTCCCAGAACTGAGAACACCTGTGGTTGCTTCGGAGGAAACACAGAATGTATAAATGTATAAGGTGTGGAAGGCCACTTGAGAAATCCTTTGGAACTGCAGAGATTGAATGCGAATGCGGTTCAAGGGTTTTCATCAAGGAAAGACCCAGTATAGAAAAAGTCATACTGGCAAGATAATATTATGCAAGGTTTCTCCGGGGACCAGCATTTCTCCATCTGTTTAAGGTGCCTTGGCAGGGCTTATGCCACCATTGGGCATGGATTATCCAATGTTGAGCGCGGCAAGGTTCATCTTTCTGAATCCTATCCAGTACTTTCTGAAAATGGCATTGCCATTGTAGAAGAAGACAGGTGCTCAATATGCAGATCAGTTTTCAGGCGCATGGACGATTTCGTGAATCTGGCCATCAATGAATCATCCGGGTATGAATTCAGCACATTTCTGGCCGGAAGCGCGTTTCCCCGTGATGTGACGGATGAAGAAGCTATACTGCAGGGTTTTTTTGGAAACCTCGGGGAATCCATAAAAAAGGAGTTCAACAGGGAGGTGGGCAAAGCCCTCTTCGACCGCACAGGGAAGGCAGTGGACAAAATATCTCCGGATATGACGTTTCACTTTGATCTGGAGTACTACCAGGTTAAGCTGGAAATCAGAAGCCTCTACATATACGGCAATTATATCAAGAACAGGCGGGGCATCCCGCAGACGCGCTGGATTCACCAGGACAACAATGGGGTTTCTGTTGAGCAGATCATCGGCGATGCTGTAATGAAACATTCACTCTGCACAAACTATTTCCTCCACGGCTCAGGGCGTGAGGACGTGGATGTCAGGATGCAGGGAAATGGCAGGGAATTTGTTCTGGAGGCTCAGAATCCCAGGAAGAGATCCATTGACCTCATGACGATCCGCGACGAAATTAACATGACGGGGGACATTGCCGTTGACAATCTCACTTTCACAT
>JAKAQT010000017.1 GCA_021819605.1 Thermoplasmata archaeon | reverse complement strand
GCTAGAAAACTGATGGAATTCAGAGAATATTTCACATCCATCCTCATTTTCTCTCTGTTTCTGGGGGCAATAGGTTTTGCAGTAATTTATTTCCAGCATGATCTTCCATTTTCATTCTCCAACAACCACATGACACCAAGCCTCATATTCAACACTGTCTCAAGTTTTCTCACAAACACAAATCTTCAGCACTACTCCAATCCGTTTGATCTCAGTTATTTCAGCACCACTTTTGTAATAACAGGCTTCATGTTCATCTCAGCAGGTATTGGGTTTGCAGCTTCCATGGCATTCATCAGGGGGATACTGAGTGAAAATGGAAAAATAGGGAATTTTTACCATGATTTCCTGGTATCCGAATTCTACCTTCTTTTTCCGCTTTCTGTTGTGCTCACGTTCATCCTGGTCCTTTCCGGGATTCCGCAGACAATGACACCTTATCTCACCATAACTCCGGTACTGAGCCATACGGCATTCAGACTCCCATTAGGCCCAGTTGCAACTCTGGAATCCATTAAAACCATCGGGACAAATGGAGGGGGTTTTTATGGCGCAAACGCCGGATTCCCCTTGGGCAATCCTGACTGGTTCACAAACATGGTAGAGCTTGAGGCCTTCCTCCTGATTCCCCTTGCCTCGATTCTTTCACTGGGCAAAGTTTTCGACAACAAGCGCTTCGCAACAATGCTGTATGGCGTGATAATGGTAATTTTTGTCTTTACTTCATTTCTTTCATTCTTTGGTGAAATGTCCGGAATACCTTCAATAACAGCTCTGGGGATGAGTTTCACTGGCAACATGCTGGGAAAGGAGACGGCCCTGGGCATCTCGCAGAGCACACTCTTCAGCGTCGGTTCCACCATAACTTCCACAGGAGCAGTGAACTCGGCCCTCATTAACTATACGCCTGTGGGTATAATGGGTCCACTTCTTGATCTCCTCATGAATGATCCACTGGGAGGCGTAGGTACTGGGGTTCTGAACATATTTATGTATGTGATTTTCACCGTTTTCATAACCTCACTTATGGTTGGAAAACTTCCAGAAATAATGAGCCTGAAAATTGGTTCAAGGGAAATAAGGTACTCTACGCTTTCCCTTGTCACGCACCCGCTGCTTGTTATAATCCCCTTCGGAATAACACTGCTTCTGCCGCAGTTCATGACATCCTTCGTCAACACCGGTCCTGACAAAATCACGCAGCTCCTCTACGAATTTGCCACAGCTGCCTCAAACAATGGGTCTGAAGTTGGTGGTTTTGTGACAAACCAGCCATTCTTCAATTATGTGGACGGTATTGTTATGCTGCTTGGACGCTACCTTCTGATGGGCTTCCAGCTCCTCATAGCCCAGTCATTTTCATATAAGAAACCTAAAGTGCAGGTAGCGAGAACTGTTGATCCCGGGTCATTCCTTTTCGGCTTTACGCTCTTCTTCGTCATGATTCTTTTGGGCCTGCTCTCTTTCTTTCCCATTTTGGCCCTGGGCCCTCTCCTCGCATTCGCCAGGGCCTTTAATCTCTTCATTCTGGGGGTGATCCCATGAACAGGTATGTGGAGATTCTTTATTTCACCATGAGGGACTTCAGGCCAGATAGGCTGGTACGTAACCCTGTAATGCTTGTTACAGAAGTGGCATTTGTAGTATCCCTTGCGCTTACCCTCTTTCCAGCACTGGCTGACCTGCCCTCTGAGTTTCCATACAGCGCGTTCTACATATCCACAACTGTGATGCTGTTCCTGACCATCTTTTTCAGCAATCTTGCGGAGGCGGTCTCCGAGGGAAAGAGCAATGCAATAACCGCATCCCTAAGAAAGATGAAAACCAATACCATGGCCCACGTTGTAACGGACAGCGGAACGGTGGATCGTCCCTCGACGGATGTGAAGAAAGGTGACATTATCGAGGTCTACCAGGATGAGATTATTCCGGTGGATGGGGAAATTATCAGCGGCAGCTGCTATGTGAATGAATCCAACATAACAGGTGAATCCAGATCTGTTATGAAGGTGCAGGGCGACAGCGTAACAGGTTCCACAAGGCTTGTTACAGACAGAGCCACAATAAAGGCAACATCTGATCCTGGAAACAGCTTCATAGATAACATGATAAAGCTTATCGGCACAGCAACAAGGCAGAGAACTCCAAATGAGATAGCACTGGCTGTTCTCCTCTCAGGGCTCACTCTTGTTTTCCTGGTTATTTCTGCGGTCATATTTCCCATGGCACGCCTTCTTGGCATTACCATAAATATAATCATGCTCCTGGTTCTTCTGATAGCTCTTATGCCAACCACCATCGGGGCACTTCTGCCGGCAATCGGAGTATCGGCAATCAACAAGATTTCCGAATTCAACATAATAGCCAAGAGCGGAAGGGCAGTGGAAAACGCGGGCGACATCGACACCATAATTCTGGACAAGACAGGCACGGTTACAATCGGCGAGAGGGAGGCCGTGAAATTCTATCCCAACACCGGCGTTGACTATAATGAATTCGTCAGAATGTGCGCAGTTTCATCACTTGAGGATATGACAAAGGAAGGGATTTCAATTGTCAATCTCGCCAGGAAGCAGGGTGTTGATATCACCGCCAGGGACGTTGGCGAACATGAGTTCATTCCTTTTTCCGCAGAGACGAAATTCAGCGGAGTGAGAATGGGAGACAGGGAAATACTGAAGGGTTCACTGAAATCCCTGAAGGCAAAGTTTTCCCTGAGCGATACTTTTATCGAGGCCCTCTGCAAGGAGATATCCATGCGTGGAGGCACAGCCATTCCAGTGGTTCAGGATGGAAAATTCACCGGCGTCATAGAACTGAACGACCTGCTGAAACCCGGTGTTAAGGAAAGGCTGGAATCCATAAAATCCATGAATATCAAGACAATAATGTGCACGGGCGATGATGAGGTAACTGCCGAATATATAGCCAGGGAAGCAGGCATCGATGAGTTTGTTGCAAATGTGACACCCATGGACAAGTATAATGTTGTTATAGGAGAGAAGGAGAAGCAACTGATGGTCGCCATGGTGGGAGACGGCACAAACGATGCGCCTGCCCTGGCGAAGGCAGATGTGGGGCTAGCCATGAACAACGGTACACCTGCTGCAAAGGAAGCCGCCAACATGGTGGACCTTGATAATGATCCGACGAAGCTGCTTGACGTCATATTCATAGGCAAGCAGATATTGATCACAAGGGGGGCACTTACCACATTCAGCATAGCAAATGACATCTCAAAATATTTCGTCATAATCCCTGCAATCTTCTTCATATTCCCGAGCCTGGACTACCTGAACCTTCTTGGCCTTACAAACCCTCTTCTTGCAATAACTTCTGCTTTAATCTTTAATACGGCAATAATTGTGGTACTTATTCCACTGGCAATCAGGGGTGTTCACTTCGTCCCGTCAGGCATATCTGACCTTCTGAAGCGCAACCTGCTTCTCTACGGGCTTGGCGGCGTAATCGTTCCATTCATCTTCATCAAGCTCATATATGTGCTTCTTTCTGTGGCAGGGGTGGCATGGTAAAATGACAGCAAAAACAATCCTGAGATCATTCCTGCTTGCTCTCTCCATCATGGCTGTTCTGGGCTTTGCATACCCCACTGCCACAGCACTCATAACAGAACATGCCCTTCCCTGGCAGTCCTCCGGCTCGCCCATCACCATTAATGGCACTGTATACGGCTCTGAATATCTTGCAGAAGCATTTAACTCATCCGTATTCTTCCAGCCCCGTCCATCTGCCATAGGCTACAACCTCTCGCAATCTGGAAGCACTGAGATATCTCCTGACAATCCTCAGTTTCTGAACATTACAGAACATTACCTGAAGCAGTTCATGTCGGAGAATCCTGGTATTAATGTTTCTCAGGTTCCATATGATATGGTCTCACCATCCGCTTCCGGCCTTGACCCGAATATTCCTGTGGCCGGCGCTTACGATCAGGTAAACAGGATAGCACAATCAATAATCACCCTGGCCTCAAACAGTAGCGTAAATCTCTCTCTGCAGACAGTGGAGAATTTCCTGAATTACAGCATTAGCCATAACGAAAAGCAGGATTTCCCGTTATTTGGGTCATACTACGTCAACACGGTGGCACTCAACTTCCTCATAATCCATTACCTTATGGAGAAGGCCATTCTTCCAGCGAATTTCCTGAATTGAAAAAAAGCAGAGTTATTTCTTGACCACAATGGTATCCTGGTAAGTTCCCTTTATGATAGCCTTCATGTCAGAGTTAAACCGAACCTTCCCCCCTGGCGAATCCCTGACCCCCATCACTATGACATCCGGATTCTGCTCTCTTATGAGGTTTGAGACTTCATCAGTGAGGTTGCTGGACATTCCTGGTCTCACAACTGTTATGTCACTGCCGTACTGTTCAATTGCCTCTCCAAGCCTGTCCATAAGGGTATTGAAGCCATGGGTTTTTTTTCTGTCAAATTTCCTGAGATCGGCAAGTATAAGCTGGGAGTTCAAAGCTTTCTTCATGTGAAGTGCAAATGAGACAGCTGCTCTGGTGGTAAGTGTTTCGCACAGCGGCACCAGAATCTTGCCGTATGGGTATTTGCTTCCATGCAGGCTGACCACAGCAGTGGGTATTGTGGAGTTTTTGATCACATAGTCCCCTATTGTGCCGAATATGGAGGCTGACAGTACTGATCGTTTGAAGGTTCCCAGAAGGAGAAGGTCATAGGCCCTGCTGCTGACCTCCTCAACTATGCCCTGTTTTACCGATCTTGAGGTCCTTACCTTGGGGATAACCTTGATGTTCTTCTCCTTGCCTTCTTTGTAAGCGTTGATTACCACAGCCACCTTGTCGCTCCAGGTGACTTCCCTGACATTTTCCTTGACTGTAAGCGCCGTGATCTCGGAAGAGTATTCATGTGCCAGATCAAATGCAAGGTCCAGAACCGTTCTTGACCTGTCACCCTTTGCCATTGGCACGATGGTCCGGTCGAACTTGAGGAGGTATGATCTTGATGATGAAAACATATCCATATATAATTAAGAAAACATAAATAAGCTTTCCTGATAGGTTTCACACATGGTTGTGATCATAAATTTTTCCCATTACAGCAGATGCACAATTTAGTGCATAGGTGTGATGTCTCTCCTCATACATGTATTGATAAGCCTGTTATATAGTGACATGCTGCCCGGTAACAAACATTTTATAGATGCGTTATGCTTCGTGTTGCGTTGAAGATAAGAT
Organism: Thermoplasmata archaeon; assembly: GCA_021819605.1. Lineage (GTDB taxonomy): Archaea > Thermoplasmatota > Thermoplasmata > Thermoplasmatales > Thermoplasmataceae > UBA509. Next base: position 12,169 of record JAKAQT010000017.1, on the reverse strand, counting down.
GCATTTCTGTCCGGAATCATGTACTGGAAGGGATCCCGCCCGACCAGCAGCTTGAGACAATGGAGGGCGACCAGATTTTCCTCTGTGATTATGATGGCATACTTCACGGGAATTATAATTTCAAGACGTACACCAGAGTTGCTAAATTTTTCGACTTGGTGATATTCAACATGGTACAGAAAGAGTATGATCTGGTGGACTCACTGGTCTCTGGAGCGGCCAGAGTTGTTGTAGATCCTGGAATGAAGGATTCAGTGCTGCAAAAGGTGCTTGATATCTCGCCTGAGACGGTTTTCCCGTATGGAAGCCAGGAAAGGGTTGAGCAGTTCCGTGCATATGGGGGGACGGCATTTCTCTCTACAAGGCAGATAAACGGCCCATTCAGTATCTGCTATAACGCAGGAGTTGCAATATCATCTGAAAAATATGTGGACATAGAAAATTTTCCCGAAGATCTTCTCAGGTTTATCTGAAGAAAATTTCCCGTTTTAAACCGTGAAGTTCTACTTTCGCAGGATTATTATTCAGGAGTACAGAACCAATGTAAATCAGATAAACTCTGGAAATCTGATGAACTTCTGACGAAATTCGTAGAAATAGATATATATTGAAAAAATGATATAGATTTTGGTCATGGACAGTGCACGTGAAAAAGATTCCACCAGCGGCAGCATAAATCCTTTTGTATCAACACTTTCCGTGATGAATTTCTTCTTTGCAATGGCAATGAACATATTTGGCTATACTGTTTTCTATCTGCTGCAGAGTTACCATATACCCATAATCTTCGGAGGAATCGGTACTACTATAGGCCAGGTTATACTTCTCGCCATACTTATTCCACAGGGCCGGGCCATTGATAAGGGGTCATCGTACAGGCTTATGATCATGGGTTCGCTTGTTTACAGTTCCGGGATGATACTGCTTTCACTGCGTTTTGTCCCCGGTCTGCTTCAGGCATATGTAATTTCATCAGTAGTCATAGGTGCAGTACTTGTTACACAGAATACGTACAAATCTTCGCTTGGTTCTTTCATAGGGAAAGCCTCAAAACTTTCCAAACTTGGGAAGCACTATTCCAGAATCATAATGATGGAGACGGCCGGGGGAACAGTGGCCATGTTTGTTGTGGCTGCTATGAGGGAATTCTCTCACCTGTATGTGGTCTACCTGGTGTCAGGTACCATTCTTCTTGCAGTGACCATACTTACATTCTTTGTCCTTTACCCGGAAAGCAGAAAGCTGGCCCTTAAAAGCGAAGCGTCAACTCGCAGGCCGACATTTCGAGAAAGCCTGATCCTGCTAAGGGAAAAACGCAGATTCGTGATACCGGTGCTTCTGACAAAGATATTCATGTCAGTGGGCGTTTATGGCCTTTCGTATTTCTTCATACTGAGTGGGGAAAAGATCGGGGTTATTCCGGAATATTCCATTATCCTTCTGGGAATAGGTTTTGCAATATCAATTCCATCCGGCGTTTACTCAGGCAAATATGTGGACCGCCACCCGTCCACTGGAAAGGCATACATCATACTTCTTGGACTCTTTGACATTTTCTTCTACGGTGCAATACTGGCCTCAATATACCTGAGGAACCCTTACATTTTCTACGGGTCAATATCCTTCAATGCATTCGGTCCGCTCTTTGTCTCCGGTGCAATGTCATACGAGGTGAAGGTCATCGGAAAAGAGAATCGTGGAATGTTTTCTGCTCTGCAGAGAACTCTTGTGGGTGTCACCTTCATATTGCTCGGGATACCATTTGCCTACCTCTACTCTTTTGACTACAGAACTATCTGGATTGTGGTTACTGCCACGGCAATCCTATCAGTGATTTCTGCTGCTTTCATACCTGGCGCTGGTGCACTTGCATCACCCCATGCACAGGAAGCTGTCCCACAGGCTACAGGAGTAAAGTGAATCTGTTCTGGAAATTGCTGGCGATTTCAATAGTGAATCACCGGACAACGGCACACTGTTCATTCCACAGGGTTGCAGGGTCTCACTTTTGCTTTATTCCTGAAGTGTAAGCAGTTTTAGCGATCACATTATTGGAGTCATTGTGTGTCCCCATTCCGAAAGGCGCATCTCTATAATTTTTACTGAGTCAGACGCATACAACCATGTCTGTATGCAATCCGGTACAGGTTTACCATGAAGTTGTGTCATTTAAAAATCAGCACGACTTCAGGTCGGTTTATATCATTAAAGATTGCCACCCGCCCCCGGATTTTACAGGTAGTGTGGTGGCATCCTGCCTGATTACCCCTCATCCTGAGCTGCGGGCATTATTTTTTTCCTCAGATGTATACGGAACTGCTGAGCCTTTGCGGCTAGAATGCTTCGGGTATTGGGGGCCCTAGAAAAGATATTAAGGCCGTATTGAGTATAATCATTCATGGCCTTTATAGCAGTTACTGAATTATCAGGCACAATCAACGAGAGAAAACTTTCCGGCCTCATGCCAATACTCGACGCAGTCGAGAAAAGCTCCAGGGTGCGTGGCCTGTTGATCCAGATGAACAGTTCCGGAGGTGAGGCCAATGCTTCGGAAATTCTTTTCAGGAAGGTTCGGGCTATCCGTGAGAAGAAACCCGTGATTTCATATGTAACCGGAATGTGCGCGTCCGGTGCTTACTGGGTTGCCAGTGCTTCAAACAGAATATATTCAATGGAAACTTCACTGGTCGGTTCCATCGGCGTCATAAGTATCACGCCAAATGTCAGGAAACTTCTGGAAAAAATTGGGATCGATGTTCAGGTAAGCAAGGCCGGCAAATACAAGGACCTCTTAAACCCGTTTTCCGAAGCAACAGAAGAAGGGAAGCAGAAAATGTTGCATATCATAGATTCAGCTTACCAGTCTTTCTGGAAGTCGATTTCGGCAGAACGAAAAATACCGGGGGATCAGCGCGACGCAATAGCAACAGGAGAGGTCTTCACCTCTGATGATGCCGTAAAACTGGGACTGGTTGATTCCATAGGTGGCTATAATGAAGCACTTTCAGAGCTAAGAAAAATTTCCGGAATTAAAAAGACCAGGTTTATAGCGCCAAGGAAGACATTTGTATCCAGGTTCATCGGGATGGCTGTGAAAGATGCAGTCCTTGAAACCCTGGAAGCATCGGTGGGATACTGGAATCCATTGCAATGAAGCGAGCATCATGCTTTCCGGGTACCGCAGATCAGGTTTTTTACCACACCTGAAGACTGCCGGAACCGGACGCATGGGTTTCCCTGCCGAAAGCAGCGGGAAATGCCGCGTGATTTACGGCCGGAATAGTGGCTCTGAACCTGTTTGGCGAATGCGGATCCATGGTTAATCTGAGTTTCAGTTCATCATCCCGTATGTTCTCCCGCCACACCTGAGCCCAGGACAGAAAGAATCTCTGCTCCGGCGTAAAACCATCCACTATTATTCTTCTTTCCGGATGGCGTTTCAGATGCCTCTGCAGTGCTTCAAATGCAATGCTGACACCACCAAGGTCAGCAATATTTTCACCGAGCGTCAGCCTGCCATTAACCTTCATTCCAGGAAGTGCCTCAAGGGAGCCATAGGCTTCAACAACATTCTCGGCAAGTTCCTCAAATCTCCTGGAATCTTCTGGTGTCCACCAGTCCCGGATATTCCCTGTGTCGTCGTATTTCCTTCCCTGATCATCGAAGCCATGGGTTATTTCATGCGATATGACGGCACCCACTGCCCCATAGTTGACTGCATCATCCATCTCAGGATCAAAATACGGCGGCTGCAGGATTCCAGCCGGAAACACAATTTCATTGTCAGGGGGCGAATAATATGCATTAACTGTTGGAGGGGTCATCATCCATTCATCAGGGTCAACGCTCTTTCCTACCCTTGCCATCTGCCGTTTCATCTCGAAGGAGGCTGACCTGCGAACGTTATCCAGATAGTCATCCGGTTTTATGATTATGGAAGAATAATCCCTGAATTTCTTTGGATTTCCTATTTTCACTCTGAGCTTCCCGAATTTCTTCAGGGCCAGTTCCCTTGTGCTGTTGCCCATCCAAGTGATACTCTTCAGTCTGTCTGAGAATACGCTGCTTATATCTGAAATGAGCTCTGCCATTTTCTGCCTTGATTCCTCTGTAAAATATCTTTCAACATAGAGCTTTCCAAGGGATTCACCCAGGCACGCATCTATGATGTTGACTGCTCTTTTCCATCTGGGCTCTATGGAAGGTTGGCCTCTTATCTTGCGACCATACATGTTGAAATGCATTTCCTCTGCCTCCTTGAAAAGGTAGGGAAGGGAACTGTTGATTACGTTCCACTTCATATAAAGTGCCAGATCGGGATTTTCGGTGCGGGAGACAAGCGAATTGATCTCATCCAGGAATTCGGGCTGACCAACCACAACGTATTTCGTGTTTCCTGTACCCAATGCGTCCAGATAGGTACTGAATCCCAGATGGGGGTACTTTTCTGAAAGTTCCCGAACAGACATTCTGTTGTAATTTTTTTCAGGATCCCTGAGATCTACTCTGCTTCTGGATTCCCTGGCCATTCTGGTCTCCATATTGACTATGGTTTCTGCATATTTTGCTGACGTTTCTTCATCTTCCCCATAAAGAATGAAAACCTTCTGCACATAATCACGGAATTCCATCCTCAGTTGTGAGAAGGTTTCTGAAAGGTAGTATTCCCTGTCCGGAAGCGACAGACCGCCCTGGTATACATAGAGCGCATACACGGAACTGTTCTTTTCATCAGCCTGGGAGTAAGCATAGAAAAATGGGAATATCCCCATGGAATGAATCTCGGCCAGTGTTGATGGCAGTGTATTCTTCAGATCCTGCGATGAGATGAGGTTCACATATTTCTGAATAGGCTGGAACCTGAGTTTTTCAATTATAACGGTATCCATTGCGGATCCATAGAAGTCTGTTAGCTGCTTACCCTCCTTTCCGGACTGGCTTTCTTCGAGCAGTTTTCGCAGCCTCTTCATATTCAGTTCATAGAGCTCAGAAAAGGCACCCCATTCTGATCTGTCCTCTGGGATTGGATGATCTCTGATCCACTTCCCGTTAGCATACGTGAAGAAATCAGAAAACGGGTCAGTTTCCTTCATCATGAATGATGTTGAAAATCCTATGGACTCCTGATCTCTGGCGGCATTCTTTCCGTTCAGGTCATGATTTGCGCTCTTACTTTTCATGGATTCCTTATATCTTCAGACTATTAACCCGATTCCCTTGCATGCACAAGTACGGAGGCATGATATCTGGAGTGAAGCAGACAATTGCACCAGGTTCAGGACCTGGACTTAATTTTTCTGGTTGAAATCTCTTCCACCCTGTCCATGAATTTTTTCAAGGCGCTCCCCGCCGGGATATCCGGGTTCAACCCCTGAGACTGCCAGTATTTTTTGAAGAAGTACTGTAGATTGAAAGTATCAGGACTCATATAGTCAAGGCTCATTGAAACAAAGTTTGTCATGTCAGCAGCAACCTCTTCCGGGCTTCTGTCAGGAATCGTACCCTGCGGCTGGCCAGGACCCTGAGGCAGTTCGGATATGGATGCAGGTTTTGGAGCGGGAGTTACCGAGGATCTTACAAAGAGATGCACAAAACCATTCTCCAAAAATGCTGCCTCTTCATGTTCAGCAGTTGCTTGACTGGCAGTTCCAGAAGAACCAGGCGAGATATAGTGGTAAAGAATTGGAACGTGTTCATTCATCATTGTTTCCACGAACTTTGAAGGATCATCTCCCTTCCAGATGAGAATCTGGCTGAATGTGCCCATGATGCTATTCTGCAGAGGGTATACCCTGATCTTTCCGCCTAGATCAGCAATGAGTTTTGAGATATCGGACGTCATACGTGTACAGTAGTAATTATGGAATTAATACATTCCCCCACCCTGATAGATGTTAAACCGATGAAGCAAGTGCGGCTTCGCCTTAATTTTTCGGCAATGCTTTATGCCATGGGCACATGGCTAATATATGTACAGACATGGTTTTGTGGAGAAGGACATAGATCCGTCAACGGTGTACTCCCGCATAAAAGACATGCTGGTTGAGGACAAGTTCAACGTAACTTCGGACGAGTCCAATGGGAATCTCAGGGAAATGCATGCCAAGAAGTCAAACAGGGAAAGGATAATTCTTGGAAAGGTCAGGGACGTGGATGCCATGGTGGCTGGGCAGAAAGGAAAATTCGAAGTCCAGTTGCATGCAGGAATATGGGGACGCGACCTTGCAGTACCTGCGATTGAAGGTATTTTTACTTTTGGGGCAGCAACAGCAGCAGAAGTTCACTCAGGCCATGAATACGAACTGAATCTCTGGAAAAAGGTGGTAAATCTCATAGACCCCAGTTTGAAGATGTGTGATCTGGATGGCCTGCTGTTCAATACGCAGGAGGACCTTGACAAGCACATGAAGACCCATCAGCAGCAGGCAATGGGATACGGATCAGGAATGGGAATGATGGGCATGGGAATGCTAGGAATGGGTATGATGGGAATGATGGGCATGGGCATGATGGGTGGAGGATTCTGGATCTGATCCTCCGGACCATTTACTTTGCATCCTTTAGTTATTTTAATACTTCTGGCATTTTATGTTCCTGATCCTGTATTATTTATAGACAATCTTATGAGTCGGCCATTATGTCGGATTTCCTTGAGCGGGCCCGCCGGGATTCGAACCCAGGTCTTCGGCTTCGAAGGCCAACAGGATATCCTAGCTACCCCACGGGCCCTTCTTCAGTGATGGCTCTGTTGTTCTAAAGAATTGTCATTTCAGAGAGTTGTCTGGACGGAATTGCCTTCTGGAAAAATATTCCTGCTCTCCCCGGTGGAAACCATGTAATCATATAATGTATAGAAGGGCTTGGTTTTACCTTTCTCCACAACACGGTATGCCGAAGCAAAGTTGAAGCAGAGCCTGCAGTGCGTTACCAGTCCCTCATGGAGATGGCACTGGCCGCCTGAATGGTACATGCATAAATGCTCAATTGAACCCGTCATATATCTGTGGCACCTTTCCTGTCAACTGGGTATAAACGGACTTTATATATTCACCTTTTGTTGTATTCAACTTTGCTATCTCCTCATCGTGCAGACCCACAATCACTTCGGTGCCCAGCCCTATGAGAGATCTTGACTTTTCATCGATTTTTACTTCATTCAGTTTCCCTGCAGCCATGTGCCTCAGCAATTCAACAACGTATGTGTAGATGTAGGTACTGCTTCCCTGTGGAAGATTTTCTTCAAGAAACTTTCTCAGGTCGTTCAATTTCCCTCTTGAGGCAAGTGCGATTGCGCCGGCGATCCTCGCTACGAGCAATCCCAGGAAATCCCCAATTCCCTGGGCCTGTTTCATGGCAAGTTCAGCGGCTCTCATTGCCTCATCAGCATTACCGTCTATTGCGAATTTAAGGGCTCCAATGGTGTACCACAAGGGCAGGTAGTCATCAGCCTCCTGGAATGACGTAAGGAAAACCTTGTCAAGATTGGGGTTGAAATTGCCTGACTGGAATCCATCGGCTATATACTTCAGGCCGCGGCAGACAGTCTCCTGGACAGAATTTCCATTCCTCACGGCAAGGTCATACATTTCATTGATGAAGGTAATGGCATTTTCAAGATTGAATGAATTCAGGTTTATTGTTGCCATGAACCTGAGGAACGGGTATGTCAGGTTGCTGTCGTCCACAATGCGTATGAGCTTCTGTGCGCTTGTGATGTTCTGCCGGAATTCGTCAAACCTGCCAGTGGTGTAATATATTTCACAGAGGTTGTATGTTGCGTATGCCCTGGACATCAGGGCACCGGAAATATAGGACTTCTCAATAATTTCGGTCAACATCTTTGCCGATTCCTCCAGCTTTCCCTGGTAACTGTATATGATTGCAATATTGTTCAGGCTGAGAAGCTCGGCCTCGTAATGCCTCATCTTCTGGTTCAGGGCCAGTGATTCCTTATAAAGGTCAAGTGCGTTGCTCAACTGGAAACTTCTCACGCTCATGGTTCCAAGTAGGTTAAGTGCATCTGCAGTAACATCCTCGAAACCCTTCTTCTTTGCCAGGTTTCTTGCGTCCGTTGCATATTTTACCGTAAGTTCCCTGTTTTCCATATATGAATAGTCAACTGCCAGGGTCATGAGGGTCTCGGCATAATCCCTGGATTCAATGTCAAGGTGTGGCAGAAGCTCTTCGCATAATTTCACTGATTCAGCGTATCTTCCAGCCTTCCTGTACAGTCTGGCCAGCGTTATCCTGGCAAAGACGGGCTCAACTCTTATGACACTTTCGGAATTGCATAATTCGATGGCTTCCTTGGTCTGTCCCGCTATCTCATAGGCATAGGCAGCCAGCAGACTAAGGTGTGCACGTGCGCCATCATTGCTGACCATTTTCAGGATTCTCAGGAACATTTCCGGTGAGGAGTTGATGAACGGGAGTTTCTGCCGGATTTCAGTCCACTGACCCTCCACCTCCTTCTCTATTGCCTCAGGATCTTTCACAAGAAGATAGATCTTGATTTTTGTCAGTGCAGGCAGATCATTGAATGAAGGTTGTTTAAGGAAATGGTCGGAGAGCACCTTTGATTTTTTCTCGGAAAGCGCCCCAATAACTAGGTCATTTATTCTCCTGTTTACCAGGCTGTAATTGACATCATTATGTGTTACAAAGCCAGCTTCGGTCAATCTGTCAAGAATATGAAGAACATCGCTTCTCTCAAGTTCCAGCATTCTGGCAATGAAGCCTGGTGAGAGTTCCTCTGACATCAGCGCAATCAAGCCCAGGATAGACAGATCAGGGTCTTCCATGTCTGCAAGTACCCTTTCGAGCCTTGTTTCAAAACTTGGCGGTATTGGAAAGAATCTGTACGTTACCTCCTCAAGCTCATTGTTGCTGTTTATTATCCCTCTTTCCTGGTAGTATTTCAGCGCGTAATCTGCATATCTTATATTTCCGTTGGTGAGCCGGTAAAGCTCCTGAACAAATGAAATCGGAAGCTTGAAATGTTTCTGCCTGAGGAAATAGTTCATGTCTTCAATGTCGGGTTTTCTGAAGTTCAGCACCCAAATGTTTGATTCCATTGTGACAACATTCAGGAACTTCCTCACCACATCCTGATCAAGGATCAGCTCTTCATTGAATGTTGCCATGAAGATGTATCCGTTTTTCATGCTGAGCCTGGATAGATAAACAAAGAGTTCTCTGGAAGGCTGGATCATGCTTTCAATATTGTCAAGGATAAATATGGTGTTTCTGGCCTTTTCTCCTGAAAAGTGTGAGAATATCTCCACTATCTTTGCCAGATCTCTCTCCTCAAATGTATCGAGTAGCTGATTGAGCAGCTCGTTGTAGGCCTGGTACATGAGAGCTTCGTCTGAATAAAAGGATTTTGCCCTGAAGACGTACATGCCATTGCCCCTGGCAAATTCCTCGATGAAATTCAGGGCGGCGGTCTTTCCCCAGCCGCTCTTTCCCATAAGAAGGAACGATGTACCGGATATCTTCGACTTGTCAATGAGATCGATGAAATAATCACTGGCTTCCCTGTAGTTGAAGACTCGTTCCATTACGTATTGGGATTGGGAGGACTACTTAATTATTTTCCATAGTGCAGTCTGCATGAACTAATGCCTGCCAATCTGGATGCGCTTTCCGGATTCCGTAAGCCTTGTGGTTCCGAATTCATGCATGCCCATGAGCTCTTCCTTGCTGAATGTGGGCCCTTCCGTGCATAGCTGTCTTCCATCTATGGAGCATGAATCGCAGATACCAATTCCACACTTCATGGTGCGTTCCAGTGAGAACTGGGCAGGGATGGACTTATGCGCAACATAATCCAGTATGGACTTCAGCATCAATTCTGGGCCGCATACGTACATCATGTCAAACTCATCCAGCTGGAGGGACTTAACACCATCAATGGCAAAACCCCTGATGCCTGCCGTGCCATCGTCCGTAACCATTGTCACATGCCCCTCCGCAAATCTGTCTGCAAAAAGAAGATCAGATGAGGTTCTTGCAGAAACAACCCCATACGCCCTGGAATCAACCAGTGGAAGAAGGCCAGCCATGCCAGACCCTCCTCCAACTATTAATTTTCTTCCTGGCTTGATGTCAAAGGGTCTTCCATATGGTCCCCTGAAAAAGATCCTGTCTCCCTTCCTGAGACCGATCATTGCTTCACTGGTTTCGCCATAGCTTCTGATGGTGATGCCTTTCAGGGGGCCCGTATGAGATATTGAAATGGGAATTTCGCTGTGGTTAGGCATCCACACCATGAGGAACTGTCCCGGTTCAACTTTCTGGTCCCAACTGAACCTTATTGTTACGGTATTTCTCCCTATCCGCTCCACATCGGAAATAATTTTTACTATCATTCAACAGCCACCCCGATCATTTCAGAGATTCTGTTGAACCCTTCCGCTTCCATGAATTTCTCAAGGTTTGCTTCTATTCTTGAAAATATATCTTTCCCCTGTGTGTAAAGCGCTGTGCCTATCTGGACCGCAGAAGCACCGGCCATAACGTATTCAACAAGGTCGTTGGTGTTTTCAATTCCTCCAACACCGATTATTTCCTTCCCGGTCTCCTTTCTGACCTCATAAACGTACCTTACACCAACATTTTTTATGGCAGGGCCGGAAAGGCCACCATATCTGTTGGTGAGAACCGCTTTCCTGGCGTGTATATCTATGGACATTGCCCTTACGGTGTTTATGAGGACAAGCGCATCTGCCTTATGAGCGGCGTTGGCAATGTCCACTATGTTTGTGACGTTTGGGGAGAGTTTCGCGAACACCGGTATTTTCAGTTTTGATTTCAGTGTGGTCACTATATCCTCCACTAGCTGCGGGTCAGATCCAACCTCTGTGCCGTATCCCGCCACGTGTGGGCAGGAAAGGTTCAGCTCCACTGCAGTTGCTCCGTATTCCTCCATGTCCAGTGCCAGCTGGAGAAATTCATCTGCAGTTGCACCGAAAATACTTCCCACAACTGGTTTATTTCCACGCAGCGCAATTTCCATCTCACCCCTGAAATTTTTAATTCCAGGATTAGCAAGACCAATGGCATTAAGAAGTCCTCCCTGGATTGGCACCACAACAGGGGGCTTATATCCTGTCCTCTCACTGGTGCCAATGGACTTAGTAACCACTGCAGCAGCGCCTTTTTTCAGGATTTCAAGCATTGTGTATCCATTTTCGTCCAGTATTCCAGAGGCAAGCATCATGGGATTGGAAAGCCTGATTCCGGCTACGGTTGTATCAGTGTGAACCATTAAAATTGACCAGCTTCCATAGCATTACCATATCCATAAATGTTGTCAGATCTGAAGCGCCCGGAATTAAACATGGGAAATCAGGCATGCTCATATGCCCTGCCGTATTTCACCATTATTGAAGTTTTTTTGACAGTCTTGACATCCAGAATTCTGTCAAGGTCCTTCCTTGAGAGTCCCGGCTTCAGCTCAGGTGGTTCCAGGACACCATAAATTGTAAAGAAATACCTGTGCACCTGCTTCCTCGGGGGGCATGGCCCGTTGTAGCCGATCTTTCCAAAATCGTTTACCCCCTGGCTCCATCCTTCGGGGGTGGTCTCTGTTTTCGGGACATTTTCAGGCAGAGACTTGACATCCGGTTTTATGTTATAAATGATCCAGTGGACGAATGTTCCATGCGGGGCATCCGGGTCTTCGACAATAAGTATAAAGGATTTGGCCGATTGTGGAGCGTCATCCCACTTGATCTCAGGGGAGACATCATTTCCATCACATGAGAATTTCTGGCTCAGCATATCCCCATTTTTGAATCCCGTCATCTCAATCTTGAAAGTCATAAATCATTATTGCAACTGTTTTTAAAAGGATATGGTCGGCTTGTATTTCATAAGGCCTGCCTTTTATCACAAGTACTGGCAAAAATTGGATTAATCCCGTTCCAGGTTGTCTGCCCTGCTTTTTCTGTCCACAAGTGCAGGAAACAGCTCCTGCAGTTTCTTAATCTTGGGATTTATGACAAATCTGCAATATAGGGCACCTGGATTCTTCTCGTAATAGTTTCTGTGGTAATCCTCAGCAGGATAGAAATTCTTGAATGGCAGTACCTGTGTAACAATGGACTGCTTGAAATGTTTCTGATCCTTAAGGCGCTTTATGAAACCTATTGCAGAATAGATCGGA
>JAKAQT010000016.1 GCA_021819605.1 Thermoplasmata archaeon | reverse complement strand
TCCGACCAACTCGTATTTCTCATTCTATCCGGGACAGGATAAATTCAACTTTTGAGCAGAATATATAAAAAATAAATTAATCTTCAGGTGTATTACGTTGCAATTCGGATGCCATCGGTGATAAAAATTCGATAGTGTAGTGAATATGCTGTAAAATTGAAAAGACTTATCACCACTTGGATCTGAATATGTAAGAATATGCAGGAATAGTTGGGTTTGCTGCGATATATCCAATATGAGGTATCGCCTATGAATATTCTACTTTTTAATCCATACAAACAGTATCCCACTAATGCCACATTTGCTACAAGTATCACATGTGTTAAAGAGGGGGCTTTCACTGGGAATAACGCTGCCCAAAGGAATCCGTGAAAAGCTTGGGCTCAATGAAGGAGACATCTTGGGGTTTTACGAGGAAGACGGAAAAATCATACTAAAGAAGGTTGATTGAAAACCCTTCTTTCTGGCACTGATTCTCATTACATGATTTCAATGTCCCTGATGAATTCAAAGTCGATCAGGAGGCATGGATGATCTCTGCTTCTCACCATGACAACCGTGCCGGAATAAGAGAGGAATATGGCCTTGAATGGTTCCTTTAGCTCCAGCGGAATATCCGGGCCATGTCCGGGGCAGGGAAGACCTATTGCGGTGAATGGATCCCCGAAGTCCATGCTGAAGGGATATATGGCAATATTCTGCCCTTCCCTGAGCTTCTCTATTTTCAGGACAACCTCCCTTTCCACACGGCAGTTGTAGCTTAGAATTATTAAGCATTTTCCACCGTGCAGGTTGCACGCAGGTTACCTTTATACTGCGAATGCCATCGCGGAATGTTTTTGGAAAAGTTAAACCGGGGCCTCCGGCAGCGATTTCTTTCACTGAATAATGTTACATACTTGACTTCGGGAACATGCAGCTTATCATAATGACATAATATCAATGAGAAAAATCTAGCACTGGCGGCTCAAGCCACGAGGATCCGATAATCCTTAAATATACTTATCCATAATCGTGGCAGAATGGATGACAGGCTGGAGAGAATCGTAAGAGGCCTCATTCCGGGCCAGAAGATTGCGATCTATCCTCTGAGTACCAGATATGGAGATATCCTCACAGCCTATGGCGAAAGGTGCGAAACCTTTGATCTCTCTCCTGTTTCACTGGAAGAACCGTTCCAAGCCGAATTCTTAACTTTTGATGGGGCAACAATCACAGTAAGGACAGACAAATACCCCTGCCTCAGGATAAATATAAGCGACCTGGAGAACATTGTCCCGTTGGGCACAGCTTAATCAGAGGGCTAGACCCAGTTCCACACGTCCCCGGAGTACGGCCTTGCCGCAACCAGCGTAAAGCCGGAATCGGGATACTTTCCTGCTGCCCTGTAAAGAATTGAGAGATGCATGTCCCTCATTGCGCGTGGAAGGAACGTGAATGATCTGTATACTCCGTCAACCTGCCTGGCCAGGATTGCCGCCTTTGGTATCCTTGCCTCAACCGAAAGCCTCTGGACCTCCCTCAGGAAGGGTGAATCCATGTAACTGACCTCGGTACCATTCATGGAATGGATCATAGCCCTGAAACCTCTCTTCTCCTCGCCATGGAAATTGTATTCAATATACAGGTCATCATTGCCGGTGTGCAGATCCCGAAGAATATCCGCCTCGTATGCAACAACGGACAGAGGGATGCGGGAGTTGACCGCCTCAATGCCAGCAATGCCGCTCCCTCCCGGACCCAGCTCCGTAATCCTGATGTGGTTCCTCATCTCCATTATCTCTCCAATGACCGACGTGATCTGTTTCCGGTCATTCTCGCTGATCCGGTACTCAACATTGATCTTCCCGTCCCTGAGGTAGAGGCTGCCCCTCACAGACCTGGGTATATCGTCTATCCTGCCAAGCACCGCCGATGCGGTGACCATTTCATCGGCGCTCATCCTGAGCACAAGGCATTCCCCTATCCTCGTGGGCCTGTACTGCATCAGCATGGTTTCAAGCTTCATCCCCGGCTCCCCGCAGATAAAGAGATCTATGAACGCTCCCCTGTCGGTGACCTGGAAATCCAGCGGTATTGTTTCTATTTCCCTCTCAATGATTGGATAGATGGGAATCTGCTGCTCTATGGAAATTCCAAGCGACATGCTGTTTCTGTTTTCTATTTCACGGTATAGCATCATCCGGCACCCTGGCAATTCGAAATACGAAAGCTTTCATGTGGTCTGGATATAATAATGTGGTCTTTTCACTGCACGAAATATTTCATCATTGATCAGGAGGTGAAGTATGTTAAGAGAAATATGGGGCACTGTCTGCTTGTATGCTGATGCATCTGGTTTCATTATTCCCTGTCCCAATATTAGACCACTGCATTCCCCAGCAAATCCACCGGTGAACCTGAGCATTCTGCCGGCAGATGAGTTGAGATGACATTCATCCCATAAATTCTCTTTTTCTCATTTTGCAGGAAGAGATAGGACCACTTTTATACCGCACATATCTGAAGCGTTACAATGAACGTGAAAGGAACACTTGTCAACATTGATGACGCCGTTATAGATGTGGCAAGAAAAGAGGGCTACAGGAAGGGATGGAATGACAGGAAACCTCCATGATTCAAGCATAATTGAAGACGCAATCAAGGAGTTCATATGCTGCATTCCCATGCATTCAGGCATCGGGTTGCAACAACTTTGCTTAATGCGGGAATGGACTTAGCACAGGTTCAGTATCAACTTGGGCACATTTCACCCCTGAGTACGAAGGCTTATGACCACTCGGATCGGGTTGCTCTGGGAAAACAGAATTCAAAGGTTCTTGAACAATATTACACCAGAGGGAATGTGGGGGTCAACAGGTTCGAGGGCATGTGCGGGAACGGAAATGTAAGCGCGGGGAGAGGGATTCGAACCCTCGCTCTCATTCGAGAAACAGCTTAGCAGGCTGCCGCCGTACCGCTGGGCCATCCCCGCTCAGGAGCTGAAGCGGTCTTGAAGATCGTTGGCAACCTGTTCTAAAATCTCTTCAAAATCCTCGTTTTCCAGAGTTATTACTTCACCGGACGGAAGCGTGATTGTCGCATAATACATCTCTCCATCCTTCGAAATCTCCACCTCAGCTAATTTATCTCCCATGCTACCACAACGTAATTTGATAGGTTATAATATATTTTTCAGGTTGAAGTGAGTCCAGTATCAAAAATAGGTGACATGGAATCCATTGCAAAAGTGAATTTTGTATGAAAAGTATAAATAGTGGTTGACTCTGCTGGTATCGGAGGTGCTCACCGTTGGTAAACTTCGTGAAGAGACGCGATTACGATGATGATGACGACTACGATGACGACGATGACGACAACTGATCGTAGAAAGATTTTTCTGTCTTTTTTATAAATTGAAAATGATTTGTTATCCAAACCGATTACACATTTATGCCAGAATCCTATGGACTTTTTGTTGTCGGGTAGGTGGATTCCACAATAAAAATAAGGGGTTGAGCCATATTAACATGGGTGCACAATGACCGTTGCTGGGTCAGCGGGTGAGAGTGCGCCAGGCGCATGTACAGTTTGATGAAAGCCATGAGCCGCCAATGTGGGAAACCT
Source organism: Thermoplasmata archaeon (assembly GCA_021819605.1). Taxonomy (GTDB): domain Archaea; phylum Thermoplasmatota; class Thermoplasmata; order Thermoplasmatales; family Thermoplasmataceae; genus UBA509. The sequence continues at coordinate 14,015 of JAKAQT010000016.1, read as the reverse complement.
CATAGGTAAGTTGGGAATTAGCCAACTAAAACATGTGATGTTCATTGGAAGATAATGTTGAAAATCTGTCAGTCTTCGATCAGCTTAATCCCAGGATCAGGGAAATGCTCCTGAATAGGGGGATTCTGGATCCTACGGATCCGCAGCAGGACGTGATCCCCCATATACTGAGAGGCGAGAACGTTCTTCTACTCTCACCCACAGGAAGCGGAAAGACAGAGGCAGCCATACTTCCAATATTCCACAGGATTCTGTCTGAAAAGCCGCAGCCTGTTTCAACGCTGTTCATAACTCCCCTGAGGGCACTTAACCGGGACCTTCTTGACAGGCTCAGGGAATATGGACGCGAACTGGGCATCCGTGTCCAGGTGAGGCACAGTGATATCACAGATGCTGACAGGAGGGAAATAGTCAAGAATCCTGGTGACATTCTCATTACCACTCCAGAATCCCTGCAAATTCTCCTGAACGGAAAGAGGCTCAGGGAGATTGTTTCTCATGTGCGCTATCTCATAGTGGATGAACTGCATGAAACAGCCCAGAATGAACGGGGTTCCCAGTTCGCCATTGCGGTGGAACGGCTCCGTGAACTGGCCGGAAACTTCCAGAGAATTGGGCTTTCCGCCACCGTTGGCAATGAGTATGATCTTGCCAGATTCCTTTCTCCAGAAGTATCTCCATATATTTCAAGGTCAGGGCTGAAGAAACGAATGACCATTCAGATCGGTGTTCCTGCCAAAGCTGACGAGGCAGTGGCGGGCATAATGGGATGCGATGAGGGATATGCTGGCGCCATACTGCACATGTGGGACCTGATCCAGAAACACAAAGGGACACTTGTCTTTGTCAACACAAGAAGTTCAGCGGAGGATATCGCATTCAGGCTCAGGCTTTACCTTAAGGATCCGCCCATACAGGTGCACCATGGATCGCTGTCCCGGGATGCCAGGGAGAGTGCAGAGAAGGACTTCAAGGCAGGAAAGGTGAAGGCCCTCATATGCACCTCATCACTGGAGCTTGGAATTGACATAGGTTCTGCTGATCTTGTACTGCAGTTCAATTCCCCAAGGCAGATCAACAAGCTGATCCAGAGGGTTGGCAGGTCAGGGCACAGCCTTGAGAAAATCTCCCTTGGCAACATAGTCTGCAGCGACATTATTGAGCTTGAGGAAGCCAGCGCCATAGTATCCTACATAATGGAGGGGCATCTTGAGGATATCACAATACGTGAAAATTCCCTGGCAACAATGGCAAACCAGGTGCTGTCGGAAGCCAAGTTCGTCAGCGAGATAGATGCTGATCACTTCTTTGAAGTTGTGACTCGCTCTTACCCTTTCAGAAGCCTGAGCCGTGAAGAATTCGATTCCACCCTGGATTTTCTTGCACGCACCGGCAAGATATTTTTCCAGGATGGCAGGGTGAGGAAGAGGAGAGGGGTCCTCAATTACTTCCTGGAAAATATATCAATGATACCCAGCGAGAAGAACTTCAAGGTCATAGACCAGATCAACCGGAAATTCATAGGGACGCTGGATGAAAGGTACGTGGTGAACGAGCTGGAGCCGGGTTCCTATTTCGTCATCCGTGGATCAACGTGGAGAACCATAAGGATAGACAAGGACCGTATTCTGGTTGAGCCGTTCCCCACTGCAGCCATAGCACCAAAATGGTCGGGCGAGGAGATACCTGTGCTTCTGGATGTAACGGAAAAGGTTTCCCAGAACAGGGAAAACAGGTATGTGCCTGATTTTGTGGAAGAGAATTCCCGCCCGCTTCTGCAGGACTGGTATTCAAAGGATTCGGCCACCATGAAGCGCACCGTGATTGAGACGAAAGCGAATGAGATCATTGTACAGGTGCTTCTTGGAACAAAGGGAAACTTCGCCCTTGCCGAAATATTCTCCAGTATCTTATCTGGAATCACGGGAGAGAGCGTTGAAACCGATTATTCGCCATATCATTTCTATATAAGGTCGTCACGCGTCATCAGGTCCAATGATATCAGGAGGATTATTCTCAGCATTGATCCAGACAGGCTGTACCAGTACATCTCTGGATCAGCCAGGAGATCCCGATTCTTCAATTCGGTGTTCCTCTATGAAGCCCGCAAGTTCGGCCTCATAGCCAACGACGCCGATATCGGCAGGATAAGGTTTGAGAAGATCGTTGATGCATATTATGACACACCGGTGTACAGGGATTCCATCAGGAAGCTCATCTCTGACTACATGGACCTTGGAACTCTTGAAAAATACCTGAGGGGAGTCAGGTCTGGCGAGATTGAGTTTTCCCTGAAGGATGACATCTCTGAAAGCTCTGATGTATTCCTGACACACTATTCTGAAAGGGTTGCGCCACTGAAGCCCACCCGCAGCATACTTGATGCTGTGAAGAAGAGGCTCATGAACGAGGAGACCATACTCTACTGCACTTCCTGCGGCAATGTGAGGACCATGAAGGTCAGGGATATCAAGAGCATAAGGTGCCCCGTCTGCGGAAGTTCACTCGTTGCTTCACTGTCGCCTTTCGAGAAGAATCTCCTTGATAAATCCAGGGAAGAGGACCCTGAGGGAATCAAGACGAGGAAACGCCTGATGAAGAATGCCCACCTTGTGAGGGAACGCGGCATGCAGGCCATAATGGTCATGGCGGCCAGGGGAATAGGACCAGAAACGGCCTCACGGCTTCTTGATGTCACCTACAGCAACGAGGATGATCTCATAAGGGCCATACTCAACGGGGAAATGGATTATGCAAAGACAAGGCGCTTCTGGGACTAGGGTTCCATGGCAAATCTTAAATTTTGCAACCCATATGTACAACTGCCAATGTCCGGACCGAGAATCCTGAAAATACTTGAAAGGTATCGCCTGAAGAACAGCCGCGTGCCAATAATTGTTGAGGGCAGGCACGATATTGACAGCCTCAGGAGAATTGACTTCCCCGGGGAAATCATAACAATAAATTCAGGCAGTTCCCTTGTTACCTTTTCAGACAATATTGCCAGAAACTACAGCGAGGTTATACTTCTTCCCGACTTTGACCGGAAGGGGCACCAGATCATGTCTAACCTGGAAAATTTCCTGCACGGCTCGGGATGCTTTGCTGACACTGATCTCTGGAATTCCATCAGGAAAATGATGCCGGTACGCACCGTGGAGGAACTCCCATTCGCACTGGGCAGGGTGCAGCAGACAGAGAATTAATAGCCATAACGCCATGAAGGTCAATGGCCTCCAACATCAGGATCACGTTCATGGGCACAGGCGGTTCCTGGCCCTCCCCAGGCAGGGGACTCCCTGCAGTTGCGGTGCAGATTGATGAAATTACGAACCTTCTTGACTGCGGCGAGGGAACCCAGAAACAGATCATGAAGAGCAAGCTGTCATTCATGAGCATCAACAACATCTTCATCACACATTTCCATGGAGATCATTTTCTCGGTCTTCTGGGGCTTGTGCAGAGCATGTCATTCAACGGGCGTGACAAGCCCCTTTACATCTATGGCCCCAGGGGTGCAACAAGGATCCTCTCCAATGCACTGAATGTGGGCTATTTCCGCCTCAGCTACGAGATCCGTGTGGGAGAACTTGAATTCGGCAAGACATACGATTTCGACAAATTCACGGTCAGCACCATGAGGAACGACCATCCGGTTCCTGCCATGTCCTACAGGATTCAGGAGAAGGACCTTGCGAAGATCGACAGATCAAAGGCAGAAGCCCTTAACATACCTGCCAGGCGCCTGGAGGAAATACGCAGCAACGGCACTGCAGTCATCGACGGCAGAACAGTATCCATTGATGATATCAGCATGGGTATCAGAAGGGGCAGATCCATAGTTTATACGGGTGATACCAGGCCCCTTGAGGAAATGAAGGTTTTTGCCAGGGATGCAGATGTCCTGATTCATGAGACCACAACAGACTCCTCCCTGGAACCCAAGGTAAATGAATTTGGCCATTCATCATCAAGGCAGGCCGCAGAGATCGCCAGGGATGCCAATGTGAGAAAATTCTTCCTCTTCCATTACAGCCCCAGATATGAGAATCTGGATCCACTCATAAATGAGGCCAGAAGCATATTTCCTGATTCGGAGCTGAGCAGGGAACTCCTGGAATATGATGTTAGGCCCTCCGGTACCATCACGCCTGTTGATGCACAATAATTTCACGTTCACGAAGCAGATCGGATTCGGCGCTTTCGCAGATGCGCCTGATGGCGCTTTCAGTCCCCTCCGTGAAATGCCTTGCAAGGAAACCTTTCAGCAGTACCATGGACAGTGAGAGCTTGATCTCCCATCTCACCCTGATCTCTGTTCCGCCGTCAATGCACCTGAGCTCAGTCTTCTTGAAACCTGAAAATGGGCCGCTATGGTAGTTCTCAGTACATGTCAGTGATTTCCTGTCGCACAGGTACGACATTTTTCCATTGCCGGGAAAAGCAAACCTCACGAGAAGCATACTGCCGTCTGACCTGGTTATGCTTCTCATCCCATGCCAGAATTCAGGAAGCCTCTGCCAGTCGCTGATCTCGTCCATTATCCTGTCCGGGCTGGCTGAAGATTTTCCGGCCACCTGTATCTTGATCTCCCCGACCATTGTACTACCTACCTAGAGTATATTCCTGCCCTTAACCGTTACTCCCCTTGACCCCTGGTAATTCCCGGATCGCTCTCCATAGGATTCAGCAGGCCTGGATGACATGTCGTGAATAACGAGCTGGGCTATGCGCTCTCCCTTTGCCACCGTCACTGGGGATCCGGACGCATTCAGGAACGAGAGTGTCAGGTTCCCATGGAATCCGGCGTCAACCGCCCCGAATGATCCCAGAACGCCTTTCCTGGCGTAGGATGATCTTATCCAGATCTGGCCCATGGCATCCTCCGGCATTTTTATGTATTCCATTGTTGAAACGAGAAACTGTGTACCTGCAGGAATCACTGCTTCCCCCGAAATCACATTGCCGGAAACCCATACCTGGTCGATCCTGAGATCGTAGCCGTTAGGCGTGACGCTTAACACGTCAAAGTTCTCTCCAATAAGGTTCCCTTCCCTTGCAAGTTCCAGGATTTTCCGGTCGCTGTAGACAGACATATTCATCCCAGGGGCTTCGCACCCCTGGCATGGTTAACCCTGAAATAATTATTAAAAGTAATGTAAAGGATCATTGAGGCGAAGAATGAGATGTAGTAGCTGATGTCCACGGAACCCAGATAGTAAGCAAGGGGTCCTTCGAATACTGCACCGGGGCTCATGAAGGGGACCGATATGAGTATGGCCAGCACATAGGCGGAAATCCCGGAATATGAGGCCAATCCTGTGGATCTGTTCCTGCCAGTTATGAAGTAATGTGCTATCAATATGCCCAGCCATGGCGTTATCCAGTAGTCCAGAATGAACAGGAATGTCTCGTAGAAGCCGTAAAAATTACTGTAGCCTATTATCCCAAGTGCAAGTGACACAATGACGCCTATGATCAGGGCCCTGTTCCTGGTCAGCCTGGTGATGGCAGTGTTCAGTGATGTAGCGTTTGAAAACAGGTTGATGGCGTTTGCAGCAATTCCGCCAAGAAACAGCGATATCATGCCCACAGCGGCGTATGCGCCCATATATCTGGCAAGGGCCGTGGCGGGATTGGAGATGTAGGCATGCGCCGATATTGCTACCGCCATCCCGATGATCTCAATCCAGAATGAGGCTATTGCTCCACCGGCAAATGTGAATCCGAATGATCTCCTGGGCCTGTCAGCTTTCCTTGTGAACCTGGAGTAGTCGGATGCATAGGGCCCCCATGCCATGATATATGAGAAGGATGATGCCAGGGTTATGCCAAATGCAATGAGGGGGCTCAGTCCTGATGGATGGTAGGAATATGCTGATGAAAAGGTGGTGAAATACCTTATGCTGATCACTGCGAACATGACTCCCAGTACGGCCGACATTGCAATTTCAAATCTCCTGATCCAGTTATGCCCTGCATATGCCAGGGCAAACACTATGGCAGTCACTATGAATATGGGGATGAGGAATGATACACCGGGAACAATGACGTGAAGCGCGAATGATGCCAGAACGAGGTTTACAGTGAGCCAGCCCAACGTATTGCCCCACTGAAGAACGGCAAGGACCCTTGACCCAAGCTGGCCGAATGGCCCCAGGCTCAGTGCCATCTGGGGCTTGCCCGTGAGAGCCCCGGTCATGCTCATCATGCCAAGCAGCATACCTCCAGTTATGTTTCCTATGATCAGTGCGACAACGGCATAATCAACGGGCATGCCCAGTGAGATTGGAATGAAGCCTATGGCAAAGTCACCTATTGTGAGGTTGGCTGCAAACCATATGAAGAAAAGCGATGATGGTTTCATGGCTCTAGTTTTATCGTTTTCTGTGGTTACTCTAAAGGTTTTCTGCGTATTTTCAGCGAACGTATGTTCGGCAGACATGCATAAGGATGCCTGATTAACTAATAAAAATTTACATTCTTCTCAGGATATGTACCTGAAAGCAGTAAATTAAAATTAAGAGGATGCACATATCCAATCATGGATGTGGTCCGCAAGGTTGAGGCAGTCCTCTATGCTTCTGAATCCCCCATGTCTGCTGGAGACATTTCCTCTGTGATCGGGGAACCCAGGGAAGAGGTCATCAAGGCCATAAAGAAACTTGCCAGGGACTATTCTGCCCGGGAGACATGCCTTGCCGTGGCCCGGTCTGGAATAAGGTACAAGCTCCAGCTGAGGAATGAATATTCTGATATTGTTGCTCCTGTTTCCAGAATGGAAATAGATCAGGTTCAGGTCAGGATTCTCGGTTTTGTGGCTGCCAACCCCGGTGCACTGAGGGGCCAGATTATCCAGAAATACGGGGAGCGATCCCGGCCTCTCATTCACGACCTGGTGAAGAGAAAGCTGCTCTCGGAGAAGAGGTACAGGAACACTGAGGCATTCGACGTGACACGGGAGTTTTACCGGTATTTCAACATAGATCGTGGTGAACTGGTCTCCAGGATCAGGAAGACTGAGGGTGAGGAGAATGCCCAGTAAGATTCTACTTGTTGGTGGAGGGGGAAGGGAGGATGCAATCGCAAGGAGGATTGTTGAATCCGGATCCCAGCTCTTTTCTGCCCTGAAGAACAGGAATCCCTCAATTATTTCCCTTTCCACGGACACCCTTATCACTGATGAGCTTGACCACTCTGCAATCCTGGAATTTGCACTGAGAAAGGGTGTGGATCTGGCCTTCATTGGGCCCGACCCCGTACTGGACACACCTCTTGCCGATATGCTCATTTCAAGGGGAGTACGTGTGGCTTCCCCCACAAGGCTTGCCGCCCGCATAGAGACTTCCAAGGCATACATGAGGGAGCTCCTTTCCCGGTATGAAATACCTGGAAGCATTGAGTACCATGAAGCGAAATCGGTCCAGGATCTCCAGAAAATGATTCTTGATTCCACTGCCGATTATGCCGTCAAGCCCACCGGCCTTACCGGAGGAAAGGGGGTGAAGGTGATGGGAATTCACCTTGAGACCAGGCAGGATGCCTTCCAGTATGCAAAGGAGGTCCTTGAGCGTGACGGCATTGTGCTTCTTGAGGAGAAGATATCCGGAGAGGAGTTTTCACAGATGGTGTTCACTGACGGAACCCACATAATGCCAATGCCTCTGGCGCAGGATTTCAAGCGGGCATATGAGGGCGATCTGGGGCCCAATACCGGCGGGATGGGTTCAATAACAGATTCTGACCACCTGCTTCCGTTCATTGATTCCGGAACAAGGGAAAGGGCCCTGCAGATCATATCATCAGTAATTAACGCAATGAGATCCGAAGGCAATGAGTTCAGGGGAATAATGTACGGCCAGTTCATGAAGACTCCCCAGGGCCCAAGGGTTATTGAGATCAACGCCCGATTTGCTGATCCTGAGGGGATAAACGTGCTCAGCATATCATCCGGAAACTTCACCGAAATGCTCTATTCCATAGCCGACGGAAATCTCAGGAAAAGCATTGATTTCAAGAAGTCCGCAACTGTCCTGAAATATGTTGTACCGGTTGGATATGGCACTATCCCCAGGCCCGGTAGGCTTGAAATTGATGGAAATTTCGAGAATGAAAATCTGAAGATCTATTATGCGGCAGTTTCCGGAACCAGGGAGAATGTGGTCATGTCATCATCCAGGGCACTTGCGGTGGTGGGCATCGCCGACCGCATCTGGGATGCATCTGACATCGTGGAAAACGGTCTGAAGAAAATTCATGGGGAGTATTACGTCCGCCATGATATAGGAACCAGGGACATGATCCAGAAGAAGATCAGTCAGTCCTGATTCTGCCGAATATCCTGGGAGACCTGTTGGGAGTTGACACAACCAGGGTGTTCTTTATTTTGAGTATGGGTTTCTCAAGCTGTATGCTGGATTTGTCCACCATTCCGCGCTGGTACCTCATCTCATCGGACACGAATATTTCCTGCACCTCATCCGCATTTAGCTTTGAGAATGGGCTTATCTCCAGCTTCCCATTGAATGAACTGAGGTACTGGAAAGGCGAATTAGACAGGAACATCCCCCTCTCCAGCTCCTCGGCATCCATGTTCTTTAGCGCAAGGCCCACGCGGACACCGCTCTGGGCGGATTCCTGATCCTCGTCCTGCACCTGGATGGATCTCACCTGGACCTCCTTGTCTGCGTAGGAGCAGATAAGTTTCTGGTGTTTCTCAACCTGCCCCCCAAGGACAAAGCCAAGTGCAACTGTGCCAACACTCTTCACCTTGAAGAAGTGATCTATGAGAACCATTGTGTTCTGGAACCTTGGCACGTGCTTTTCCTTGTCCAGTTCAGGCAGAAGTTCCATGGGATTGCCTGAGAAGAAGCCGAAATTCCTCATGGCGGTGTTTGCTGTCATTTTCTTTATGACATCAATCTTTTCCGGGCTGCTGACCAGAAAGTAACCCCTGCTTATGCCCATGAGGTCCATGGCCACCACAACTTCCCCAAAATCCCTGTTTATCTGATCTGCATTCACGATTGCTATGTCGGCAGGGTACATGGCGTCGGTGAGAGGGGAGACCTTCTCCGGGAAACGTGATGGGGACAGGAAAGTGTACACATTCTCCCCATCTTTCCTGTGATATAGGGTGATATCGCTCTCCGTACCCTTCTTTGCAACAACCTTCAGGAAATCGGCGGCATCATACGTGAATACTGTGAGATTCTTTATCATTTCAGGACACCTCATTCATTACAAGCCTGCAGATGCTGTCGACCAGACGGTCTCCGTCATCAGGAAGGCCTGTTCTGTGGTAATCCATTCCCATTTCCTTAACCTTTCCCCCGAACTCCAGATCCAGATCGTACAGGATCTCAAGGTGCTCATACAGGAAGCCTATGGGAACTGCCAGCAATGATCTGTAGCCCCTTGCCCTGATATTTTCCAGCACATCGTAAATTGACGGCTCCAGCCATCTGTTTCCGTATTTCCCCCTGCTCTGGTAGCCAGCGAAGTACTCCTGAAGGCCCGCTTCCTCTGCAGTGCTGCGTGCAGCTGACATGAACGCAGCATTGTAATCGTCCTCCTGCTCCCTGAATAACGGAAGGCTGTGCGCGTCAAAAAGAACTGCATCGCCCTTCCGGTAATTCTTCCTGACCAGAGGTGCCCATATACCTGCCAGTACGTCCGAGGGAATGCCGTTGATGAATCTGATCTCAGGGTTCAGGTTCCTTCTGGACAGAGCCTTTTCCAGAGGATCCAGATACGATCCCTTCACGCCGCCTGACGGAAACGGGAATAGCGGGAAAGCTACAATTTTATCCGTGTTGCTGATGGACAGCGACGATATGGACTGGTACAGCCATGGGCTCCAGTGCTTGTTCCCAAGGATCACGTCAATCTCTCCACCCTGTGAGAGTTTTGCACTGATTTTCTTGACAAGGCTGTCAACTATGGCATTTGATGGCGATATTCCACCAACCATGGCATATTTTTCTGTGTTTTCTCTTGTGGCATACTCCGGCACAGGTTTTCCATCATATATGCCCTGCAGGTATGCAGGAACATCCTCCATTCTTGTTGGGCTTCCGTAAGCCATGAGAATTACGTGAATCAATTCAGTTTCCCCCGAGGGCATGGCGGCATGCCAGAGTGCACCTGCTGCTGGCTGAAGCGACGCTTACACTGAGCATGTCGAAGTGTTATTTCCATGGCCGTTGTGCTCCTGCGTCATCCAAAGAAAATGAAAATTCCTCGGAATTTTCACTGGGCAATTGCCCGCAGCTGCCCTATGAGCTCGTTCTCAACATGCTCTGTGAAGAGAATCTCTGGTATGTCCACCACCAGAAACAGCTCTGAAAGAAGGAGTGTTTCGATTGCGGTAATGGCAAGGTTCTTCAGTAATTTTCCAACGCCCACTTCCACGTGAATCTGGCCGGGTGCAGTGGCATCAAACTTGAATGTAAGTGCCCTGTCGGCTGCAACAATATCCCTTAGAATGCCTGGCTTTTGCGCCTGCACAATTCCCTGGTCACCCTGGACATTGCTCTGCACTTTCCATCCCTGGCTCTGCAGGAACTGCTGAAAACCGGTGGCAACATCGCTGAGGCTCTTGCTGCTTGTTATGCTGAAATTCTTCTTAAAAAATCCCATTTGTGCGTATATCAATTTATTATTTTATGGTTTACTGATTTTTAAGCCCATATTCCACTAAAGTTGAATCAGGTGAATCGCAGGAAACAGATCAGAATCTTCGCTCAACCGAATGAATCTTCCTTGTTAGCTCCAGCAGTGTTTCAGGCCTGGTGCCGGGAAGTACTCCATGGCCAAGGTTGAATATGTAATTATCACGATCCGCCATGGACATGGCTATTGAGAGACCTTCGCGCATTGCCAGGTCAGGTGCGCTCTCCACCATGGAAGGATCCAGGTTTCCCTGAAGTCCGACTTCACTGCTGATGGATCTGCCCACTTCCGAAAGTTCAACTCTCCAGTCAAGGCTCAGAAAGTTGAATCCCGCTGTGGAAAGGATTTGATACATTGAACCTGTCTGTGTGCTGAAGTAAATCACCGGTATCTTGTTTCCAATGGCAGAAGTTATCTGTTCCAGATACCTTTCTGAATAAATTGAAAGCTGCCTTGGCGAAAGATATCCAGCCCAGCTGTCAAATATCTGTATTGCATCGGCTCCTGATTTCCATTGGGAAAGCGCATTTTCGATGACCATATCTGTGACCATCTGCATGAGCCTTAGAAAACCAGGATCACCTGAGAAAATCAGCTTCTTTGTCAGATACAGATCCCTGTCGGGCTTTCCTCCTGCCAGGTACGATGCTATTGTGAGTGGACCGCCTGAAAAGCCTATTACCGGCACTGATGGCCTGGATGCCTTAATGCGCCTTATTGATTCATAAGTTGAATAACCGTATTCAGCTGGGCTGAATTCATTAATCGATCTCATTGAGGGGTCCGAAACATATGAGTTCTTTACTGATGGCCCGACGCCTTCAACAAAATCAATGGCAAATCCCATTGATTCTGCCGGGAGAATTATGTCAGAAAATATTATGGCCGCATCAACTCCGATCCTGTCCACTGGCTCCAGGGTGATCCGGATAGTTGTATCGGTGTCCCTGCACATCTCCTTCATGGGCATCCCTCTCCTGATCTCTGTGTAACCCGGAAGATACCTGCCGGCCTGCCTCATATACCAGACCGGTATTGTTTCATGGGAATCTCCCTTAAGCGCAGAAAGGAAACTGTTCAATTGCAATTACCCCATGGCTTGATCAAGGCCTTGTTCTCCTGATTGTCCTTGGGTACGGTATGGCGTCCCTTATGGTTTCCTGCTTCAGTATCCACCACGCCAGCCTGTCCAAACCAAGGCCAAAGCCTGAGTGCGGGACACTGCCGTATCTTCTCAGATCCAGATACCAGTAATAGTCCCTGGTGTCCAGGTTGCTTTCAGCCATCCTCTGCTCAAGCTGTTTCAGGTCCCAGATCCTTTCTCCTCCCCCAAGAATCTCCCCATATCCCTCTGGTGCCAGAAGATCGTGGCAAAGTATCTCTTCAGGATTATCAGGATCAGGCATGTGATAGAATGTCTTCAGTGAACGCGGGAAATGAGTTACAAAAATCGGCTTGTCGAAATGAACCATTATGTCTCTTTCCTCATCTGCGCCCAGATCATCGCCATACTTCAGGTTAAGGCCCCACCCCTGCGCCATTTTCATGAGATCAGCATACCTGATTCTCTGGAATGGTGCCTTTATATTCCTGAGGAAATCAATGTCTCTGCCAAGAAGCTTGAGTTCTTCTTCATTTTCCTCAACGACCTTTGAAACAATATACTCAATCATTTTCTCTTCGACCTGCATCATTTCCTCATTGCCTATCCAGGCAACTTCCGCCTCAGCATGCCAGTATTCTGTGAGATGCCGCCTGGTCCTGGATTTTTCTGCCCTGAAGCTTGGAGATACTGTAAATACCTTCTCCAGGCTGAAAATGAATGTTTCCAGATAGAACTGGGAGCTCTGTGTGAGGCTGACCTCTTCACCAAAGAACGGAACCTTGAAAAGTGTTGAACCACCTTCAGTTGCCGTGGAAACCATTATCGGCGGCTGGACCTGGTAATATCCATTTCCATAGTAGAAATCATTGAAGGCCTTGAATATGGTGGACCTTATCTTGAGAACAGCCGTGAATTCCCGGCTTCTCAGCCAAAGATGCCTGTTGTCCAGAAGAAACTCCTCTCCCAGATCCCTTGAAATGGGAAAACTGTCATTTCTCTGATAAATTCTGTAGGACTTGATTTCCACCTCGTACCCTGTAACGGCACGCTTGTCCTCCTTCACTATTCCAGTTACTTCGAGGCTACTTTCAACGGTCAGGTTGGAGAGTTCCCTGTGCTGTTCTTCACTGAGGCTCTTGGTACTGGAAAGCAGCTGAACAATCCCGGTCGAATCCCTGAGAATTATGAAGGTAAGCTTGCCGCTGGTCCTTATTCTGTAGACCCAACCATGCAGGGTCACCTCCTTTCCCAACTGATTTTCATTGAGTATCTGTGCTATACTTTGCATCCGCATTTTATGTCAGACTTTGTAAATAACTTTTCTGAAGGATCTCAATAATCCTAGAAAAAAATACATGATGGTTGAGGAGATTGATTTCCCTGAATTTGGATAATTCTTATTCCATTCGGGGGACATCTTCTGGGATCCTGATCTTCAACGGGTAGACATATACCTGAGGTAGAGACTCGACAAATTCCATGTTTATTCCAGAGCTTCTAAGTTTGGCAACCGCACGGATATATGTTGCCCTGGCTATATCCTCTCTGCCGGTTTGCCACTGAACACCGGCAACAGCCAGAAGGGTAAGGCCATGAAAGTACTCCCTGATGTTTCCACCTGAAATATGCCAGATGTCCTCCAGCAATTCATGGGTTTCCCAGTACCGTTCCTCACCAATAAGCCAGTTAGCCATAAAGATAGCTATTCGCATATTATTTTCATTTGCTGCTGGTTTGTTATTTTCATCTGGAATCAGCTGGGTAAAAACAAAGAAGGAAAGATTTTCCAGGCTGAGATTTACCATATCAACCTCTTCCCCGGTCTGGAAATCAATCTCTGTGCAATCTGTGTGATTTCTCGCCATTATATAGAAAGCGCCTGAATCCTGAAGTTTTTCTATCAGCTTGCTTGTTTCAGCCTGTACCACTATCAAGTACCGTTTCAATTCCCCAGCTTATTTCATTTCGGCTTAAATGTATTGCAGTTGTTGCCATATGGAAAGATGGCAAATTTAATGTGTGGATAAATATTCTGGATTTCCCTGAAAGGGAAACCGGATAGGTGGCAGAGCGGTCATGCGTGGGACTGCAGATCCCATCTAATAGGGTTCAACTCCCTACCTATCCTTTGAGGAGATTTTCTATAAGAACCAACGAACTGTGGTAATTCTTTTACCGTTACTTCCAATATAACTATAATGAACGAAAAGGATTTTTTAACAAGCTTGGATTTCAG
>JAKAQT010000129.1 GCA_021819605.1 Thermoplasmata archaeon | reverse complement strand
CGGACCCCACAAGATGTATCATGGCAAGTGTTCTATCAAAGTCCCATCCAAACATGATTCCAGTATTGAATTCCCTGAGCCCTGGGTAAAATTGCCTCATGAAAGTGCGATGAATCCAGATGGGTTTTCTCAGCTCTTCCATTGCCGTGTAAAATGGTTCAAATCGTGGCGAGCCAAGTGGCTCACCATGAACGTTGGATAAGATCTGGATACCCAGCATCTTCAGTTCCCTGATACATCTTGTGGCTTCAGCTATGGCCGCATCCGGGTCGGCAAGGGATACGGTGCCAATTGCAAGGAATCTGCCCTCGCTCTGGTTCGCAGTCTCATGCATGCCGTTGTTGGCCGCCCTCATTACTTCATGAGATCGCTCCGCATCAAGTTCCAGATCATCAATGTCAGGAAGCGCAAGAGAAATGATTTCCCTGCTGATGTGGAGTCTGTCCATTACCTGTATCCTGCTCTTCATGTTTACAAGCTCAGGGAGCCTCTTTGTCTGTTCATCCATCATGGCAGGGCGTTTTGGAAAGAAGTTATAATAGCTCTCGGGATAAATATGGTTGAATACGTCTATTTTCTCAGTGCTTACCATGAGAACACATTCCCTTGAAGTATTATATCTTTGGTTGTCTATTTTTTGAATATGTTATTATAAGGCCTGCTGGAGGTTTCAAAAAAAACTCAGTTTTATGCATTTGAGTCAAATTTTAACATCCAAAGCATAAAGTATTATGTGTTATTTACAGAATTGTACGAAAAGCTGCCATGGTAAGTCGCATTAACTCCATAATTCATGTCTGTTCACATATAAAAAAGTTGCAAACAGTTTCATCAGAACGCCAGGCTAGCTATAATGAAACAATTGCTTTAGAGTATACCTGTGAACTTTGAATCACGAATGAGGTTAATAGATGTCAGGAAAGGATAGAATGCCCAGTTCTGAAAACAGAAGTCTACCAGTAAACGTCTGGTACATATCATTATCAGCATTCTTCGCGGATTTTGGGTACCAGGCAGTGATTGTAGGATTTCCGCTCTTCATTGTGCTTATCCTCAAGGCGCCGGTTTATTATTACGGTATAGCCGAAGCTCTTAACTATGGCGTCGGGTCACTTTTTGCATATTATGGGGGAAGACTGGCATCAAGATACGGAAGCAGGAAGATTGCCATAGTTGGAAATTCCCTGATTCCCATACTGTCATTCACAGGATTTGCTGGCACTGTTTACGAGGCAGTGGCCATATTTGCAGGGGGCTGGTGGGCAAGGAACTTCAGGTCACCTGCCAGAAGGACGCTTATGAGCGAATCTGTGTCCGAAGGCAACAGGTCAAGAGCCTATGGCCTACTGCACGGGCTGGATGTGGGTGGTGGAATACTTGCCACACTTGTTTTCATTTCCATGGTCTCCCTTGGATATCCCTTCAGGACTGTTTTTATTATTACGATTATTCCCATCGTCGTCTCCACATTCATGCTCATAAGGGTGAAACCTGGTGTTGTTCAAGGCATGAAATCTGACGTCGGGAAAAGTCAGCGCAGATCATTCTTCAGCGGCGTAATTGTCTCGTCAGCCCTTTTCGGCTTCGGATACTACAGTATGGGCTTTCTGGTTCTCACGGTTGCCCTTGTCACATCAAAAATACTGCTTGGTGCGTTGACGTATACTATCTTCCTCGCAGTCTCAGCATCAGTTGGATTCCTCATGTCACGGGTAAAGCTGAAGCGGGAGGCTCTTCCTCTTGGACTGCTGGGCTACATACTTGCTGGAATAGGTGCGTTGCTCTATGCCTTGTCTCTGATTGAGAAATTACCACTGGCATCATTCTATCTGTCAACAGTTGTGATTGGCCTTGGAACGGGCTTTACGGAGGTCTTCGAGCCTACAATAATTTCAAAGGTTTCAGAGAACATAGGAAGAGGGATGGGCTGGCTCACGGCCTCCCGAAGTGCTGGATTGTTTGCTGCCAATATAATAATGGGCTTCCTCTATTTTGTTGATCCGGCATATTCATATCTGTATGCTTTCTCAGTGGCCATAATTGCAGGCCTGATCGTCATAGTCACGGGACGCACGTATGACAGGGAACTCATTGCTGAGCCACAAGAATAAGAATCTATGAGCATATTTCTGGTTGATACGGTTCAGCAATTATGGATTCAGTTAATCTTATTTTGAATCAAGGCATAGGTTTTCATGGCAGACGACAGCAGAAAGGTGTCCTACGGCACCGGCATAAACCTGGAACTTAAGGGCAAAATTGCGCTTGTCACCGGATCGAGCTCGGGTCTTGGCATGGAGATCGCGAAATATATAGCAAGAGCCGGGGCAACAGTGGCGATTCACTATCATTCTGAGAAGCTTCAGGCTGAACAGCTTGCAGGAGAAATAAACAGCAATGGCGGCAAGGCAGCGGTTTTCGGCGGGGATGTGTCAAACAGGGCGGAGGTTGAAGCCATATTCACAAGCATAGATCGCCAGTTAGGCTCAGTGGATATTCTGGTGAACAATGCCGGAATTGACGGAAAAAGGGAGCTCTGTGGCGATGACAACCCTGATGACTGGGAAAGAGTCATTGCCATAAACCTCTTGGGGCCGTATTACTGCGCCAGGGAAGCGGTGAAGAGGATGAAGAAATCCGGACATGGGGTCATCATCAACATCACGTCTGTGCATGAATTTGTGCCATGGTCTGGCTACACGGCATACAGCAGCGCCAAGGCAGGCCTGTCCATGTTCACAAAGACGCTTGCACAGGAAGTTTCCGAATCCGGTATCAGGGTGGTGGCAGTTGCGCCAGGAGCAATAAAGACTCCAATCAATAAGGATGTGTGGGGAAATCCGGAGACTTATAAGGATCTCCTTACCAAGATAGCAATGCCCAGGATGGGAGAGACGTCTGATATTGCCCAGGCAGTGACATTCCTGGCCAGCGACATG
Organism: Thermoplasmata archaeon; assembly: GCA_021819605.1. Lineage (GTDB taxonomy): Archaea > Thermoplasmatota > Thermoplasmata > Thermoplasmatales > Thermoplasmataceae > UBA509. The sequence goes on along the minus strand of JAKAQT010000129.1, from coordinate 765 downwards.
GCATCTTACATTACTGGCACTACCCTGGTGGTTGATGGCGGCATGCTTATTTATCCGGCTTTCAAGCATGGTGGATAAAACTCCGTCATACCCATGGTAAAAACATTGAAGTTTTGGATTTTTACACAAATTTTGTGGAGTCATGGATTTTTTCCCTAAATATTTCATAAATCAGTTATTATCTTATGATCTCATTGAATTTTAATGAAGACCATAGCAATTGTTGGCGGAGGCAGTGGTGGAGTAAGCACAGCAAACCATCTTGCCTATAAGTTGAGAGAACAGGTTAAAGTCGGCGAAGTCAAGATCATCCTTGTTGAGGGAAGCCAGAGCCATTACTATCAGCCCGGCTTTCTTGAAATTCCATTTGACCTGATGACGCCCTCCTCAACATACAAACCGGTATCAAGGATGTTGGCGGATGGAATCATGCTTGTGCCTGAGTTTGCCACTGCCCTTGATCTGAAGAACAGGGTCGTGAGGACTGACAGGCAGAGCATTAATTATGACTTCCTGGTCATTGCAACTGGAGCAAGGTATGATTATGATTCCATTCCGGGACTGAAGCAGGGAACAAACAACTTCTACAGCCTTGATTCGGCCGTTGAACTCAAGAAGAAGCTCAACAGTTTCAAGTCGGGCCGAATTGTGGTGGGAGTTTCCTCCATGCCCTACAAGTGCACCCCTGCACCGCTGGAGGCAGTGTTCATGCTGAATGATTATTTCACAAGGAGGGGAATAAGGGACAAGGTGGAAATCCAGTAT
>JAKAQT010000128.1 GCA_021819605.1 Thermoplasmata archaeon | reverse complement strand
GAGATCAAGAAAATTACCTCATTGTAGGTGCAGGGAGCACTGGCACAAGCATTGCATACCACCTTGCTTCAATGGGCCTGAAAGTGACTGTAATCGAGGAAAATGCAGTGGCTGCAGGAAACACTGGAAAATCAAGTGCGCTTGTTCGAACTCATTACAGTAACCGGATAATAGCGGGAATGTCGCTCTACTCACTGAAATTCTTTGAAAATTTTAACTCCATCGGTTATTCAGGATTCACGAAAACGGGCATGATTTTTCCATTTGATGAGAAATATGCAAACGTTGCAAGAGACAATGTTGCAATGCTCAGGGACATTGGGATAAACGAACAGGAAATTGCTCCAGCAGACATAAGAAAGTTCTATCCTGATGTGAATCTGGATGGCTACGATTATGTCACATACGAGCCGGACAGTGGCTATGCTGATCCAGTATCAACAGCAAATTCATTCATGTCCAGGGCTAAAGAACTCGGTGCGAACCTTATCCTCAAGAAGAGTGTCAGGTCTGTTGAATCCACCAGAAGCGGCCCGGAAGTTGAACTCAGCGACGGGACAAAGATAAGGGGAGAAAAAATAATACTTGCTACAAATGTCTGGACCAATGATATCCTGGCTCGCTCAGGGATTTCTTCACAGAAACTCTTGCCCATTACTGCATCGATGCATTCCATAATCTACCTGAGAAGACCTGAGGAATACCGCGGACCTAAACCCACTCTCTGGGACCCGCATCAGCTTGCGTATTACAAGATGGAGGGATCCAGTATTACCGCTGTGGGGAGCCTGGACCCTGCCGTTGATGAGCAACCTGTGGATATCCATTCCAATCTGCCGGAGACAGCAGACCAAGACTACATTGAAGAGTATCTGCCAAGAATCGCTAAAAGACTCCCCTCCATGGGGAAAGCAACCCTAATATCAACACTTAATGGACTGTATGACATGAGTCCTGATGGGCAGGTTATATGTGATGAACTGTCATCTGAAGGGCTTGATTCAGTTTATGTATTTGCCGGCCTCAGTGGACATGGATTCAAGCTGAGCCCTGCCTATGGTAGAATGGTGGCGGATATGCTCGTAGAAAAGCATCCGGAAGAATGTGAGTTTGACTGGCGGCCTTTCGGCAAAGATCGATTCCGGACAGGCAATTTGATAACTTCCCGGTATTCCGAGATAGGGACCATATACTGATTTGTTGAATCAACCTGAACAGGGGTCTATATTTTCTTCCAGAATTTTGAGTTTTCATTGGGTATGAAAGTCTATTAATGAGATCAGAGTAATCAAACCATGGATTCCAGAAGGGCAAAAATAAGGGAACTCAAGAGGGAACTTCATGCCATGAAAATGGCAGCAAGATTGGGATCTGGTGAAACAGATTCCATCTCGAGGAATGAACGAGAGAACGAGATAAAGCACCTCATAAAATCCCTGAAGGATGACCTGAAGGAAAATAACGTGAGAGGATACAATGACATGACAAATCGCATGAACGCCATCAGGTCGTCATATAAGGCAGGAGGCCTGAACCTTGGCCAATACGAGCATGAGGATGACGACCAGAAGTAGAGCCTGCTAAGGGCTGTGACCAAATAATGCCTCTAGATTTTTTCCGTAACATCGGTGACGTTCGAACAGATTTGCTCATGATATTCAACTAAAATAGCTTCATTAGTGGTAAAAAGAAGATGAAATTCTAAAAATTTTTTGGGAATTAAAAAAATTAAGATGTGGGACTAAAGTTTTACTGGGATTTTGCACCGCTTGATGCAGGTGCAAATGTTCTTGCTGCTTTATTCCCAGCAAAGTAAGCTACAGTGACCATTAAAATTGAGATCACAAGCAGTGCAAGGCCTATGGCTTCAGGCAGCCAGAACAGATTAATGGTGTATACGAGAACTCCAAATCCACCAAGGATTATGCCGGCAAATATGAAGTAGAGAATCATCCTCCTTCCAAGTTCCATTCCTGAAACATATTTCAGGAATACGAGAAGAATCCCAGCCATAAGGGGCATCATGAAGAAAGCGAAGAGCAGGTGGCCATTGGTAAATGCCATATCATATAGATATCCGGGACCTCCCGTGGGAGGTGTTCCTGAAGACCCGAAACCATAGTATGCTTCATTGAATTCCATGGTGTATCCAACTCCAATCATAACAGCCATTGTGGCTATCCAGGTCAGAAGTTCTGCCATCTGCACAAGTCTCTGGGTTCTGTTTGAAGAGAATAAGTAGTATAGGCCAATTATGGCCAGAAGGGCTCCCCAGCCAACTATTCCAGTCTGACTATCATCTAGTGCCAGTCCATTCATGCCTCCTGGGCCGAATGGCGCAATTGCCGGAATAACGTATGTCCCAAATGATGATATGAGATAGAGGTATGTCATGGATATTGTTCCTGCAACAGCAATGATCATTCCTGCGTTCACGATATGCCTCTTCCATCCCTGCAGTTTATCATAGCCCATGGTAACAGCTGCAACTGCAACTATGCCGCCCATTACTGCCGGAAGCATTTCATGGGAGTGGGATGTCACAAGGTTCCCGAGAAATGTTTGCAGGCCTCCCCAGGCAGTGACATAACTGTTGAATGCCGGAAGAGAAGCGTACCCGAAGAGGTTACCGTATTCGTACACCATCCCCATAACACCTGCAATACCAGCTGATATTGTTGCTATGACAATAAGGGTATATGCGCCCCAGATTGCTTTGAACTTCTGGACGTTTTTAAAAGGCATTATGATCAGATAAACAAGGAATATGAGGGCGATTACGATCATCCACACATCCCTTATAGCCTGGAATACATAGTCTGCAGTCTGTGCAGAAGTGGAATAAAAGAATGCCATTCCCAAGATTGTGAAGAAAAGAATTGGAATTGTGCTTATGTTGATGCTCTTCCTGGCTAAGGGTCCCAGATCGAGCAATTCAGCAGTATACAGTATGAGAAGGAAGGCAAACGGTATCATGATTGTGTGATAGAAGTTCACCATGTCCAGAGTGAAGTCACCAAGCCTGAACCAGGTGACACCTGGAAGCAGCGGACTGATTATGAGAAAGAATGTGATAAACGCCAGCACCAGTCCCATGTTCATCTTCGGGTTAAGCAGAAAGTCTAATGCACCCGAATTTCTATTTTTTTGAGGCATAGCAGTTTAACCACGAGACCATATAATAAAATAATACCTAATTTGAAAGGCATGGTAATTATATAGTAACATAAATGAAGAAAAAATAGCGAATTCATTCATTGCGTCACCTCTGGAAGGACGATTATTGTTATTCAATGACGAAAACAAACTATACTTATGCCAACAGGGATACAAATTTTTCATGAATATCCACCTGTAAGATTCCACGCCGTAAAAATCAGGAAAAATCTGAATTCATTTACATAATCACTGACAGACGCATTTAACTGATAAGGTTTCCATTTTATTAATGCAAAGCAAATTCTATCATATGGGCACGATGGAAAAAGCCATGATTTATGTTCGATTTACAAAGCCAAAAGTCTGGGGTCTCCTGGTCTTTGTGGGAGTCGTGTCTGCTATTATTGCCATTCCCACATTCAATTTAGGGTATCTGTCGCTGCTAGCCGCAGTCATTCTGGCACTTGCAGCCGGTTCAGCAGGAGCGGAATCCCTGACAAACTATCTGGATCGGGACATAGATTCAAGAATGCTGAGAACAAAACGCAGGCCAATGGTAACAGG
>JAKAQT010000127.1 GCA_021819605.1 Thermoplasmata archaeon | reverse complement strand
CATCTGACATCAGCTGAAGGTGGGAGAACAATCGATGCTGACAATGGATGGAAATCAGGACGACTCCCTTCAGACTTCATCCACCATCCTTGAGGTTAAAAACCTTACCATAACTTATAAATTTTCTAATTATTCCATAAAAGTTGTAAACAAAGCAAATATCCATGTAATGAAAGGTGAAAAGGTCGGTATTGTTGGCGAGAGCGGATCTGGGAAGACATCCCTTGCAACGGCTATTTCCGGCCTTCTGGATTCACCTCCGGCTATTCACAACAGCGGCAAGATTGTTTTTGACGGTAGGGAGATAACCCCCATACTGTCGCCGGACAGGAACAAGAATGGCGTCCTTGGGCTTAACATGGTTTTTCAGGAGCCTTTGACGTCACTTAATCCGGTTTATAAGGTCAGCGATCAACTCATGGAATCCATGATTGCCTGTGGCCTTGTGAAGAAGGATGACAAGAATTCCGTGTCCCAGGGAATTGATCGCATCAAGGAGATGCTCACTGAACTGAGCATAGACAGCCCGGAGAAGGTCATAGAAAAATTCCCGCATGAACTGTCTGGAGGTATGAGGCAGAGAATTGCCATTGCCCTGGCGCTGCTGCAGAAACCCAGGCTTGTTATCATGGATGAGCCTACAACAGGCCTTGATACAATTGTTCAGGTCAAGCTGCTCAAGTTGCTCTCCCGCATGCAATCAGAGACTGGGCTTTCCCTGGTTATAATTACACATGACCTGACTGTTGCTGCCCAGATATGTGACAGAATTTATGTGATGTATGCAGGAAAAATTGTGGAGTATGGAAAAACATCCACAATAATCAAGAATCCAAAGCACCCATACACCTCATTGCTGCTTTCATCAATCCCGTCAGGTTTCTATGATTCTCCGCCGCTTCCATCAATGCGTGGAGATCCTCCTGACATGAGGAATATACCAAAGGGCTGCGCATTCAGTCCAAGATGTCCATTTGCCTTTGACAGGTGCCAGGAATCCGAACCTGAAATAGCTATTCTGGAAAACAATCATGGGGTTGCGTGTTTTCTCTATGAGTGAAAGAGCAGCTGTAATAAATGTCAACGATCTCCATATACGCTTCATGAACAGATCGACTTTCTCCGGCAGAAAGGCTGCCGGTAGCAAATACAACGAAGCACTGAAGGGAGTAAGCCTGACTGTGAATAAGGGCGATACTTACGGCATCATCGGGGAAACAGGGTCAGGGAAGTCCACTCTTGCCAAGATTCTCTTGGGGATTTACAAGCCTACGGATGGATCGGTTGAGGTGAATGGTAAGCATATAAATTTCAAACGCACACGCGACATAAGATTCATGAGGAACCAGATCGGGATCGTGTTCCAGGACCCGGTGGGATCATTGAATCCCCGCCTCCCGGTATACAAGATAATCAGGGCTGGACTTCTCTACTCCGACATTCCGAAGGAGAAGTATGAAGAGAGGATCAGGGAGGTTTCCCTTCTTACCGGGGTTCCCATAAGCAAGCTGTGGAATTACCCTGGCGAACTCAGTGGAGGGGAAAAGCAGCGCGTCAGCCTTGCGAGAGCTCTTGCCGCTCCCAAGAAGGCGCTTATTCTGGACGAACCCACAAGTTCCCTGGATGTCAGTATTCAGGCAGAGATCCTGAATCTTCTCAGGGACCTCAAAAAGAAGACTGATCTCACCTACCTGTTTATATCCCATGACATCAGCGTCATCAAATACATGTGCAACAGATTGTCCGTGATGTTCTACGGCAAAATTGTGGAATCCGGCAACACCAAGGAAGTTGCTTCGGCACCTAAGCATCCTTACAGTGAAATTCTGTTCAGGAGCACATTCAGTCTTGATAAGAAAGGCGATATGGAGATCCCCCTTGCGGAGACAGCATCATCCTCTTCGGGTTGCATATTCCAGCGCCAGTGCGGGAGACGCTACGAACCATGCTCCCAGGAACCACCTTCAGTTCAGTTACCCTTCGAGGAACATGTTGTCTCGTGCTGGCTTTACCACAAGGATGGATTTTAGGCACACCACCACTGTTAACTGCCGCTGATAAGCCATTATTTTCAAAGATTTTTGTAATCACATCTCAGTAACGTATTGGATATGGTATTCCGGAAACAATCTTATCTATCCTGTGCATATTGACAGACTGTGATGCCAAATCGCGCTAGTCATACGCCACGTGTTCATGCCAGATAAAGATTGTCACGCATGGCTCAGGGATTTTCTAAGATGATTATTTTCGTGAGTTACGTTTTGCAGAAGTAATCCTTAAATTCTAAATTTATTGCAATTTATCTGACAATAAAATAAACAATATTCTATTTTGATATAGTCTGATAAACAATGTATATATACTACTTTTTGCATAAGGATTCCTATGAAAAGGTCATCGGCAATTATTGCTGTTGTGGTCGTTGTTATTTTGATCGCGGCTGGCGTTGCAGTATACAAGCTGGAAACTGGAAAGAAAGCTCCAATCAATTACGTGATCGAGGGATCAGCAAAGTCCCCTGGGCATCTCGATCCAGCCGTCACTTTCAGCACTGCTGGATGGGAAATCATGAATCAGATATATCAGGGCATGGTTGCCCCAAATGGAACCAGTGAAACTTCATACATAGGAGTTCTCGCCACAAACTGGACCAGTTCCAACAGTAATATGTCCTACACCTTCACTCTCAGGCAGGATGTTACATTCAGCAACGGTAACCCGTATAATGCTTATGTGCAGTGGTATTCCATGTACCGAACTCTCATAATGAATCAGGCACCGTCCTTCATACTTGGGCAGAATTTCAACTATTCTAATGGAGTCAACTTTACTGTAACTCCAACTCAGTTGAACACATTCAACTTCTCAAATCCCACTTCATCTCAGCTCAGCATTATGGAATACCCGTATCAATCATTCCAGGTCATAAACAATCATACAATTAAACTGAACCTGGGATATGGCTACAACGGAGATGTGCCATTCAATGCACTTCTGGCAACATTATCCACCCCGCCTGCAGCAGCGGTTGATCCAGTATTCGTTGATGACCATGGCGGTGTTAGTGGAAATAACACCAATTCATACATGACCACAAATACAATGGGGACCGGTCCATTCTATCTACAGAAGTATGTGCCAAGCTCAACCGCAGTCCTTGAGAAGAGCACTACCTACTGGGCAGACAACCTCAGCAACAGCAGCATCAACTATGCAATCCAGCCTGCCAAGCTCAACGAGGTCATCATAGATTACCAGCCAGTTTCGACGTCCATTTCCGCGGCCAAAGCTGGCAAGCTCCAGGTCATAGATGCACCCGCATCCTCATATTACAGTACACTCAAGGGAATAGGTGGCTTCAACACTAGCGTACTGCCTGTCAGGTTCGGCAGTTCTGAGGGTACCTATTATGTGTACATGGACCCCGGATCATTTTCCGCGTTCACCAATCTTGACGTGAGAATGGCCATATCCTATGCCATAAACTACACCGGCATAATCAGTGCGGTATATCACGGGCTTGCATCTTCATGGATAGGCCCGATTCCCGCAGGCTTCCCGTACTATAACAGGACTACTTCGGGTCTCTCTCCTTATTCATACGATCCTGCGAAGGCTGCGCATCTCCTTGCGGATGCCGGATATAAGGCAACACTTCCAAATGGAACGATACTGAATTCCGGTGGAAGTACATTCCCAACTGCTACATTCACCTTCGATGTGGATTC
>JAKAQT010000126.1 GCA_021819605.1 Thermoplasmata archaeon | reverse complement strand
TGTTACGGTCAAAGCCGTTGAACGGATGATAGAAATCTTGCCTTTCCCCGGATCTTGCCCCAAGGAACTGTACTAGCATAACATAGCCGGATCCGGATATGTCGCTTGAGGTCATGCCAATACTTATCTTCAGCCCTGTTGAGTTGTAAGCAGTGCCGTTGGCTTCAGTTATGGTTGTGGAGACTTTCTGAAGTGTTATATTGCTGTGTGCAGTAATATCTGAACTTCGAAAACCAGGAAATCCGAAATCATCCACCATACTTTCATTCATCCGGCCACTGTGATTTGTGGCTGTTTGTGAAAAATTTTCCATGCTCCGATAATACATGAAATTGAGTTCAGCAGAATATTCAACCGTTGTGGAATTGATTTTCGCTACAGCCCACTGCTGGAGGGGAAATTTTGCCACGTAATTGAATATTCCCTGGTGGAGGATCATGGCAGAGAAGGTGAGGTTGAAGCTTGAATTTGTTAGATTAATCTCTACTCCGGGCCACCTGTCTATTTTCATGTACGGTTGCTGTGATCCAGCGGGGGAGCCTATGGAAACAGCAGGCAGGACAAGAACAAGCAATGCCACAGCAATTATGAGATATTTCTTCAACAAATCTTAATGATTCACATTAAATAATAATTTATGGTACAAACTGCACATCAGGAGAATTCTTCCTGCAGTTCAATCATCACCATGTTCAGAACCTCCTCGAATGTGACCCCGTTGTACTCCCTGAGTCCTCCCATCTCGGTCCTGAGCTTGGCGACAAATTCGTCATCTTCCTTATCAAATTCAATGTTGCAAATAAGCTCCTGCATAAAATACACCTGATTCGGGAATGTTCCTCCCCTAATAAAATTTTCAGGTGCTTTGCTCATCCCGGCTGCCTCAGGGATAACAGATCGATGGAACTCACTTATCCCATGGCCACGTTAGCATGAATCCGTTACTTTTTCTTAAGAGTACTTCCAATGAGTTTCGCAATTTCAGCCTCATCCTGATTGCTGGAGCGGGACAGATGATCAATGACACCCATGCGGTCCTCCATGCTGTGGTTCTGGCTAAGCTTGGCTTTGCCAAGTATTTTGTCCACCTCGATCTTGAATCCCACTATGCCTGACATCATATCCTGATAGGATTTTCCCCTGAGTTTCCCGGAAAGGCTGGAGCCCGATTCATAAAAACTTACCATTTTTTCCAGCATTTTCGTGGTTTCTTCACGACTTGACAATTTTACTTTCCCCTCCACATGAACAGTTACATAATCCCAGGTGGGCACCTGTCCGGGAACTGCATACCACGATGGCGAAATGTAGGAATGAGGACCGCTGAAGATCACAAGTGCCCGGGAATCCCCAATACCCCTCAGCTGCTGGTTGCCGGTGGCCATGTGCCCCCAGATCACCAGAGGATCCTGAGCAGTGATGATGAATGGAATGTGTGACGTTCGGAAACCATCACTGTATGTAACCATTATGCCAAAACTGTGCTTCCGGATAAATTCTACCATTTCATTCCGGTCGTTGATTGCAAATTCAGGTGGTATGTACACACTGAAGCATGCCATCTATCATATCATATTTTTGCATGGACAGATGAGGATTTGGATCTCTCAGTTCCCATACGCATGGGAGCAGCATTTCGAATTTGCTTCTTGATTTGCAGTCTGACAGGATGTTTTATTCCTTAACTGAGGTCCCGGACTTTTCTCCCAGTAGGTATGCCACCATCGAAAGCTAACAATTCGGGTGACAGCAACAGGGAATGGAAATCCCGCAGACCAGATTTATGCGCAGCCAAATAGGACTAAACCAGCACCGCATCTCATGCAGATCATGGGTCAGCATTGAGATCAATCATGATCCGGCCCATGGACTTTTTCTGCTTCATTTCATCATATGCGCTGTTGATATCTTCCAGCCTGATCTTTTCGTGCACCACGGCATGAAGCTTTCCCCTGGACGTCATGTCCAGCACCTTGCGCATGTCATTTCTTGTGGAACTTATGCTTCCGTGAATGGAGTTTCCCTTCAGGATTATGAGGCCAAGTGGAAGGCCCACAGGGGATGGATCAACGTTTCCGATCACCACAAGCCTGCCACCTGTCCTGAGGCTTCTGAGGCTCTTTTCGAATGTTGGAAGGCCCACACTCTCAAGTGCAAGGTGCACACCGTCACCTGTCTTTTCCTTGATCTCCCTGTCAAAATTATTACCGCTCACCACAAGATCTGCGCCCGCTCTGTACAGTGGTTCTATCTTCCACTGTGATGATGTTTCGGCAATAACATAAGCTCCAAGAGCCTTGGCCATCTCCACCGCATGGACACCGACACCTCCGCCTGCCCCCGATATTAGAACCCGCTGCCCCTCCTGCAGCTGTCCAACTCTGGCAAGTGCGTTGTAAACCATCCCTGTGACACATGCCGCCAGAGATGCATCCTCCGGCCTGACATTATCTGGGACCTTTACCAGTGAGTTCTCGTGTGCTATGACATACTTTGTATATCCACCGTTCACGGCTTCTCCGAATGTGATCTTGTTCGGGCAGAGATTCTCGTCTCCCCTCAGGCAGAACTCACATTTCCCGCAGGGTGTGTAAATGAGACTTGCAACCCTGTCGCCAACCCTGAAATCTTTCACATCCGGCCCAGCCTTGATTATTCGGCCGGAGATTTCATGCCCCGGAATTATTGGAAGCTTGACCCTGGGCATGAAACCATCCCTGGTCAGAACATCCCGGTAACATATGCCTGTTACTTCCTGCTCAAGAAGAACTTCGTTTCCAACGGGATCGGGCGACTGGTAGTCGTGAATGGCAAGTGGCTGCTTGAGTGCTTCAAGAAATGCTGCTTTCATGTGTTATGTATTTTCAGGAAATATAAATGATCTTGCAGGTATTACCATGTATGATGCTTAATTTTGGCTTGAAGTACTCCCGTGAAATCTCATTGAGAGAGATAGGCCCGGATGGCTTTGCCAGGCTCAGGTCTTCGTCAGTGACAGTCATAGGCCTTGGCGCAACCGGATCCCCTGCAGCCGATCTTATGGTAAGGGCAGGAGTGGGGTCAATAAAACTCGTGGACGGCGACACAGTGGATGCAACCAATCTTCACCGCCAGATACTCTATGCACAGAACGATATGGGAGAAAACAAGGCCGAGACCGCAGCTAAGGCCCTGTCTGCATTCAACTCGGATGTTAACATCACGGCAGTTCCTGAGAATCTGAATGCCCAAAATGCAGAAAAAATAATTGGAGGGAGCAGTGTTGTAATAGACGGAACTGACAATCTCAATACCAGGCGGATAATCGACAGGGTATGTTATGATCTCAAGATACCATGGGTATTTGTGGCATCTGTGGGGACAATGTCCCAGGTGAAGGCCATAGTTCCTGATGTCACTTCATGCCTGCACTGCTTCATACCCGACAGCCAGGGCGATGGGGCATCATGCGAAGCCATGGGTGTTCTTGCTTCCGCCCCCATAATGGCTGCATCCCTTGGATGGACAATGGCCCTGAAGATCATCATTGGAAAGGAGGTAACCGGCGATCTATTCTTCCTTGATCCATGGAATACAGAGTTCCAGTCCGTTAAAATTGCAAGGAATCCTCTTTGCCCTGTTTGCGGCGGGCACTGAATGGAACTGTTCGGTGTTCATACAATTTTGCCATTTCCTGCACTGCTTCCCAAGGAATGTTTCGAACCCCGACCGGTCCATTCTGTATATCATATCTC
>JAKAQT010000015.1 GCA_021819605.1 Thermoplasmata archaeon | reverse complement strand
CCGATCTAATATGGCAATTCACCGTATAGAAGGATCCGGAGTTAAGCCCCTTGAAAACCTGTAAATGTTTTAACGCTGAAGGTAGATACAGATGCAATGGTCATCAAGCTGATATCGTGGAATGTGAACGGCCTCAGGGCGGCTATGAAGTCCGGGCTGTCTGGCTTCATACAGAAGGAATCCCCTGACATCATGGCAATGCAGGAAGTCAAGATCTCTCAGGGACAGGTGCCATTGGAACTATCGTCAGGCGGCTATACTGCATATTTAAATCCAGCCGAAAAAAAGGGATACAGCGGCACTCTCACATTATCAAAGATACATCCGGTCTCACTCATCCGTGGAATCGGAAATCCGGAATTTGACGCGGAAGGAAGGATAATGGGACTGGAGCTGGACAATTTCTATTTCCTGAACGTATATTTTCCCAATTCACAAAGAGGCCTCACAAGGCTGGATTATAAGCTGGCATTCAACTCTGAATTTCACAGATTCTGCAATAAATTGAGGGAAAGGAAGCCGGTGGTAATAACAGGGGACTTCAATGTAGCACACAGGGAGATAGATATTGCAAATCCCAAGAGCAATGAGCACAATGCAGGTTTCACAAAAGAGGAGAGAGACTGGATGTCAGAGTTTCTGGATGACGGTTATGTTGACACATTCAGGATGTTCAATGGCGATCCCGGCCATTACTCATGGTGGTCGTATATGCACAATGCAAGATCGCGGAATATAGGCTGGCGGATAGATTATTTCGTTGTGTCGGCAGACATGAAATCCCGTGTGAAGGATGCAGGCATAATGGAGGAGGTCACGGGATCGGATCATGCTCCCGTGTATCTGGTGCTTGACTATTGAGCACAGAAGTGTCTCTGACTATGGTGTTTTCCCGGCCTTCCCCAAGTGATATTATGTCAACCGGGATGTCCAGCAGTTCCTCCACTTTCTCAACGTATTTCCTGAGCGCTGCAGGAAGAGCACTGAAGGTGTAGCCGCCTTCCGGCTGGGCAAGCTTTCCCCAGGGTTCCATATCCATATAGTCCATCTCCACCCCTGAAAATTCCTGGAAACTTCGGGGTATATAGTCAATCTCCTTCCCGTCTTTCCTGTAGGCTGTGCAGATCCTTATTTTATCCATCTGTCCCAGTGTGTCCAGCCTCGTGACAGCCAGCGCATCCACGTCGTTCATCATGATTGAATATCTGAGCATTGGGATATCCAGCCATCCCACGCGCCTTGGCCTTCCAGTTGTGGTCCCGAACTCATGGCCCAGATCCCTCAGCCTGGCTGCCTGAGTTTCCTCAAGTTCCGTGGGGAAAGGCCCGGAACCGACTTTTGACATGTAGGCTTTTGCCACGCCTATGACATAATCCACTTTCCGGAATGGAAATCCAGCTCCCAGTGATAGTGCTCCGGCAAGCGCATTTGAAGAGGTAACAAAAGGGTACATTCCGAAGTCTATGTCAAGCATTGTCCCCTGTGCTCCCTCAAAAAGTATGCTCTTGCCCTTCCTGTACTGCCTGAAAATTTCAAGCTCAGTATATTCAAGGAACGGTGTGAGCCTCTGGCCAACTCTGTATAATTCATCCACCATGGCTTCCCTGTTCTCCTTTCTGCTGAATTCAGTGCTGGCAAGCAGGCTTTCTTTCATCCTGTATATGGTCTCCACTTTTTCCATTAGGGTATCACGGCTCAGAAGGTCAACCATCCGTATGCCGGTCCTTGCATATTTATCCTCATATGTGGGGCCTATGCCCTGGGCAGTTGTTCCGATGCTCAGCTTTGATCTTACAGACTCTTCCTTTGTGTCAAGTATCTTGTGCATGGGAGTTACGACATGCGCCATCTTGCTTATGATAATGTGCGAAGAGCAGCCTGAGGTAGTGAGTTTGTCCATTTCCTCTGCCAGGCCATGGGGGTCGATCACCATTCCATTTCCCAGTACCACGGTTTCGCATCTCAGGGATCCTGATGGTATCAGATGAAATTTGTAGGTCTTCCCGTTTGCAACAACCGTATGGCCGGCATTCCCGCCACCATTGAATCTTACAGCAACCTGAAACATTCCGCTCAGGAAGTCCGTGATCTTGCCCTTGCCCTCATCGCCAAACTGCAAGCCGAGAACAGCAGCTATCACTCTAGAAACCTCCATGATGAATTTGTTGGCAAAAATAGCAGGAATTTATCAGAGACTGGGCACATCCTGAAAACTTTTTTGAAGTCCACTTCCAAATCATTGTTTCTTGCCTAATAAGGCTTCGTGACACTTGGCAAGGAAGGTTCCGCAGCAAACATTCCCTGTGTCACGGCTGGCCCGGATTTCATGCACCCAGCGGTTAAAGGAAGGTAGCAGGGCATAATGACGAACACTTTCATCATTTCAGGGCTCATTTAATCACCGTAACGAGTAACCCAGGACCCTTTAGCTTTGGAGTTGTTGCAGGAAATAATGAGTATTTACTCATAACAAATATTGATGCAAGACTGAAAATATAAGAGTGAATAAGGAATTCCACAGAGATAACAGATGGCATACATTAAGGTGATAGAGGGAAAGGGTATGCAGATACCCAGCAATCCCACAATAGGTTACATAGAGGGTGATGGAATTGGCCCGGACATTACCAAAGCATCCATTGCGGCAATTAACGCTTCACTGGAAATAGCATACAGTGGGGAGAGAAACATTGTTTGGGAAAAAGTCCTGGCGGGAGAGGAGGCCATGGAAAATACAGGAAAGCATCTACCGCAGGAATCTCTTGATCTTCTGAAGAAGTGTGTTGTATCAATAAAGGGCCCCCTGACAACACCCATTGGCCAGGGTTTCAGGAGCCTGAATGTCACCCTGAGGCAATATTTTGACTTGTATGCGAATATAAGGCCGGTTAAGTTCTTCCCAGGAGTTCCGTCTCCAGTGAAAAATCCAGAGAAGATGAACATGGTTGTGTTCAGGGAAAATACCGAGGACCTCTACATGGGAATAGAATGGAAATATGATTCGCCGGAAGCCACAATGCTCAGGAAATTTCTCTCAGATAATTTCTCTGTTAACCTTACAGATGACACGGGAATCGGCATAAAGCCAATCAGCAGGTTCAGATCAGCAAGGCTGGTCAGGAAGGCACTGGAATACGCTGTCCAGAACAAGAGAAAGAGCGTAACTCTGGTTCACAAGGGAAACATCATGAAGTACACTGAGGGCGCATTCAAGGACTGGGGGTACGAAGTGGCAAGAACAGAATTCGGGGATAAGACGGTAACCGAGGAGGAATACCTGAAGCAGCCCGAGGCTTTTCCCTCAAGAATAGTTGTGAAAGACAGGATAACTGACAACATGTTCCAGCAGGTTCTCACAAGGACTGAGGACTACGATATCATTGCAACAACCAACCTCAACGGGGACTATCTATCAGATGCTCTTGCTGCTCAGGTGGGTGGGCTTGGCCTGGCTCCTGGCGGAAATGTCGGGGATGTTTACGCAATATTCGAGGCAGTACACGGCACTGCTCCCAAGTATGCGGGAATGGATGTTGCCAATCCAACCTCGCTGATGCTGTCTGGAGAGATGATGCTGCGCCATCTGGGATGGAACGAAGCCGCAAACATACTGGAAGGTGCCATAATGTCTGCCTACAAAGACCAGAAGGTGACCCAGGATCTGGCAAGAGTCCTCAACATAAAGGCGCTCAAGTGCAGTGAATTCTCATCAGAGGTAATAAAGAGGATGCGGCCCATAAAGTAATCCCCCCTATCTTTTTATAACAGTTTCTCTGACTCCGGATATTTCATCCATGAGGTATCTTACTCCATGCCGGTATGTCCAGTTTTTCCCCGACCCAGAAATGGGTATTGAATCCGGAAGGTAATCGGGAAAATCATTTATTATGAGAGTGGGAAAAGCCAGCTTCTCGGAGGCAAAAAACGCAGTATTCATGTCGGAGGTGAATATGCTGGCACTTATTCCGGTTGGAGCATCATTTGCTATCTTTATTGCCTGTGACATGGATGATACAGGCGCAATCATTGTGACAGGCCCGGGAACGTCATTGTTCCAGATGTATGAGGACGTGTCAATATTCTCTATGAGCGTTGGCATCATGAGGGAATCTGTCCTGGCACCACCGGATAATATATTCCCCCCCAGTGATCGGGCCACAGACACAAAATCTTCGGCTGATTTTGCCTCATCAATTGAAATCATGGGGCCAACATCCGTCTCAGGGTCCATGGGGTCACCCACCCTGAAATGCGACACTATCTCCATCAGCCTGTTTTTAAGGTAATCATATGAGTCCTGATGCACCAGTATCCTCTGGAGGTGGTGGCCAGTGTAGGTGGAAGTCAGGAATGCAGACCTTGCAATCTGTTCAGCTGCCATGTCAAGATCGGCATCATCCCATACAATGGCCGGGAAATTCCCGAATATTTCCATCATGTACTTCTTCAGTCCACCCATTGCAGCTATGCGCGTGGCAGTTTCCCATTTCCCGGAAAAACCAAGGATCTTGATTTCTCGTGATTCTACAAGGAACTTCGTGACATTGCCAAATCCGGATGTCCTGGCGACCTGCATGGAATTGCCCGGGAAGCCTGCCTCCGAAATGATCTTCTGCAGCCGGTCTGTGGTCGCAGGAGTTAGGCTTGACGGCTTCACTATGGCACTGTCCCTTACTGCAAGGGCCGATGCCGTCATGACTGCGGTTGAAAACAGGGGACTGAAATATGAAGCTATGTACAGCATGGGGCCAAGCGGTATGGGAACCGAATAGGTTATCCTGTTCAGTCCCGAAGGAGATGTATCAAGCCTCCTGGTTTCGCCATTTGATTTCAGGATTTCAGCTGCGGCGATCCTGAACGCATCCTGGGATCGCAACACCTCGTCCATGGCCAATTTTACAGGTTTCCCCGTTTCCTGTGCAAGCATTTCAGCAAGCACGGAAGCTTCACGGGATATGATATCCGCAGCTTCAAGCAGGTTTTCCTGAAGCTTGAAACCGGGATATTCCTCAAGGCTGTGATGAGCATTTACACTGTGGCGTATCATTTCTCGCGATTCAGGAAGGCTGGTTTCCTTGACTTCGTAAAAACGTGAATCAGTGAACTTGTTTCGGATTATCATAATATGAGATTTTCTTCTACTATTAAATAGGTATAACCTTATCAATTCGTATACTGCTTAATGTACTATTTATGGTTTACACCTCATGAAGCCATGAGAAGGCACATCATTTCATATCAAGTTCATAGTGCACAGCTTCTTTTTTCCTGACTTCATATTTCCACATGGGCACTTCGCTGGCAATTTCTTCAGCAACGAATTTACAAGCTGAAAATGCATCGTCGCTTCTTCTTCCCCAGGCCATGACAATCGAAACATAATCACCGATTGATATTTTCCCTGTCCTGAGAATCACAGATATGTCAGTGACCGGATACCTGTCCATGGCATCTGACCTTATGCGTTTCAGCACCCTCAGGGCCGTCTCCTGATCAGTTTCATAATATATTCCCATTACGTCAGGGAAACCTGAGAACTGGGTGGCCTTGACCAGTGAGAAGACCGCGCTTCTGTTGTCCGGGTTAGAATCAGCCATGAAATCTGGCAGGTCAATCCTGTCATCAGTTATGACCGGTTCCATGTTGATCAAATTAGTACCATTATTCAGTATTTAATACTGATCAATGCTGATGCAAATTTCTCCTTTAAATTTAATTTTAAAAGGATTCATGCGGGCAAATCTTCGCATCTCCAGGAAATTGAAGCGTCAGCGTTGGAGTGCCTAGCGGCTAAATCGCAAGAATTAATGAACCTCATGACAATTCCCTGGCATGGGCACTATCCTGGTGACCGGATCCTTGGGTCAGATAGGTACAGAACTTGTTCCCCTGCTTGTTAAGAAATTCGGGCCTTCTAGGGTCATAGCAAGCGATGTGAAATCGCCGAATTCAGATATTTTTCATGAAATTGAATATGTGCCTCTTGACGTGACAAACAGGGACTTGGTTGCATCCACCTTGAAGGAACGCTCAGTTACAGAGGTATTTCACATGGCAGGAATCCTTTCAGCTCTGGGTGAAAGAAACCCTGAACTTGCGTTCATGGTCAACAGTGTTGGAACCTTCAACGTACTGGACTCTGCAATGAAAGCAGGCGTCAACAGAGTGATGATTCCAAGTACAATAGGGGTCTTTGGAAAAGATACGCCACGGGACAATGTCCCTGTGGTAACCGTCACAAGACCCACAACAATGTACGGTGTGACCAAGGTAAACGCCGAGCTCCTGTCGGCGTATTTCCGCAGCAAATTCGGCCTGGATGTCAGGGGTGTGCGATATCCCGGGATTGTCAGCTATAAGACTCCACCGTCTGCCGGCACAACCGACTACGCTGTGGACATGTACTACCACGCTGTTGCCGGGAAAAATTATGAATGCTACCTGAAGGAGGATGCCGCCCTTCCCATGATGTACATGCCGGATGCGCTTGATTCTCTGATGAAGCTTTACTCTGCGGATGAGGGTAGGCTCAGGTACACCATAGACTACAATATATCGGCATTCAGCTTTGATCCCAGGACCCTGGCGGAATCCATAAGGAAAGTTATACCGGACTTTAATGTGACTTACAGGCCTGACTACAGGCAGGCAATAGCAGAAACATGGCCAAGGAGCCTAGATTCAACAGACGCAAAAATCGACTGGGGCTTCTCGCCGGAATATGATCTTGATGCAATGACAGAAGATATGATCAGGAACCTGAGCGAAATGCACCTGAAGAGCCAGCCTAGTCGGTGAGGTTTACTTCAACAACGCATTTGTTGTCGCCATCAGAGAATTTCTCCCTGATCCTGAAGTCCTGGTTGATTGAGTTCTTTATTATGTCCGATCCAAGGGCTGTGCATATGATCCTGCTGTTGTTCTTTGCAAGCTCATAAAATATGCAGTTGTGCCTTATGATCCTCACAACATCATCGGTGACCTCCAGGCGTGCATAATAGCCAAGCTTGTTGAGCGTCCCAACGAATTCCTGAAGCCTCTTCAGCTTGTCCTCCCTTGATTCAGGAATACCTGACGGCCTTTTCCATCCGGATTCCCCCACTATCTTGTCTGCAACCTTTCCCAGAATGAAATTGACCTTCTCTCTCCCAAATTCCGATTCAAGTTCCTCCACAAGCATTGTTGCAAATGAGATGTATCTCTTGGGCAGGAGCCCCATGCCCTTCTCCGTGAGTCTGTAGAACTTCTTGGGCCTTCCTGTTCCGCCTCCCCTGAAAAACGGCTGGACATAGCCTTTCTTTTCCAGTGATTCCATATGTTCCTTGACAGCGTTCTTGTTAATGCCAAGCAGGTGGGCAAGATCATCCATGCTTCTCTCCGAATAACTCAGCTCCTGGATTATATTGCCCTTCATCTGCCCCAGAAGTGATGACAGCTCACCCATGGTCTCAACGGTCTCGTCCATGTTCAACTAATAGCCATGCACGAGCGCTATATATACTTTAGTCAGTTTAGACATAAGAAAGTGTTTAAATACAATTTACTCATATGCAATAAGAAGGTGCAACATTTGCCGGAATTGATCATTAACAATCTCAGTGCCTCAGTGGAGGGTAAGCAGATATTGAAGGGAGTGAATCTTACAGTCAGGGGCGGAGAAATACACGCTCTGATGGGTCCCAACGGGGCTGGAAAGAGTACTCTTGGGAATGTGCTCATAGGGCATCCCAACTACGTAATTAACGGGGGTTCCATCATACTTGATGGAAAGGACCTCACCGGCAAGACCCCAGAGGAGAGGGCAAGGGCTGGACTGTTTCTGGCATTCCAGAGCCCGGTTGCCGTTGTGGGCGTTAAGCTATCGGCATTCATGAGGGCCGCATACAAGCAGGTCCATCCAGAGGACAAATCGAAACTTTCAGAATTCTATGACAGGATGAAGATACACATGAAGAAGGTCGGACTGGACGAATCCTTCATGTCAAGATCGGTCAATGACGGTTTTTCAGGCGGGGAGAGAAAAAGATTCGAGATCCTGCAGATGATGATCCTGAGGCCCAAGATTGTTGTGCTCGATGAGATTGATTCGGGTCTGGATGTTGATGCCCTGAAGCTGGTTGCAGAGGAAATAAAGGAATATTACAGCCAGGAAGTGGGCTTCCTAATCATTACCCATTACCAGAGAATACTGAAGGATATAGAGCCGGAGTTCGTGCACATCCTCAAGGATGGAAAGATTGTCATGGATGGGGACAACAGCCTGTCACTGAGGATCGAGGAAGAAGGGTACGACTGGATAAAGAATACTGCGTGAGGTGAATTAAGATGGAAACAGAATACAGCAAGGAAGAGGAAATGGAAAAACTTCTTGAGGATCTCAAGAAGTCAAATGTCAGGAAAGAGGACTGGGAATTCCATGACAACCTGCAGCCGGTATACTCCACAGGTGCAGGCCTGAACAGGAAGATTGTGGAGGAGATATCAGAGATAAAGAAGGAACCGGAATGGATGAGGAGATTCAGGCTCAAGGCTCTTGAGATATTCCAGAGCAAGCCCGTTCCAACATGGGGACCTGATCTCTCCGGCATAGACTGGGAGAACACGAAATATTACACGCGTCCGGACGAGGTCACAACCAACAACTGGGATGAAGTTCCGGACCAGATCAAGGACACGTTCCAGAAGCTGGGGGTACCAGAGATGGAGCAGAAATACCTTGCAGGATCAGTTGCACAGTACGACAGCGAGGGTGTCTATCACAATCTCAGGAAGGTATGGGAAGACAAGGGCGTACTGTTCATGGACCTAGATCTTGCACTGAAGACCTATCCCGACCTTGTGAAGGACTACTTCTGCAAGGCTGTGCCGCCAACGGACAACAAGTTTGCCGCACTGAACGGCGCTGTGTGGAGCGGAGGATCATTCCTCTATGTTCCAAAGGGAGTCAAGATTGACATGCCCCTGCAGACCTATTTCAGGATGAATGGAGAGCAGACCGGCCAGTTTGAGCACACAATTGTTGTGGCGGATGAGGGCTCAAGCGTCCACTACATTGAGGGATGCACAGCACCCAGATATGAGAAGAACTCACTGCACAGCGCAATAGTTGAAATATACGTGAACAAGAACGCCCACGCACGGTACACAAGCGTTCAGAACTGGTCAAAGAGCGTGTACAACATGCCGACAAAGAGGGCATGGGTGGAGGAGAACGGCCAGATGGAATGGGTGGGCGGATCACTGGGATCCAAGGTGACAATGCTTTACCCGTCGTCATACCTGAGAGGCCCTCATGCATCGGCGCACAACCTCAATGTATCGCTGGCTGGTCCGGGTACCATCAAGGATACCGGGGCCAAGGCGCTTCACCTGGCACCATATACAAGCTCAAGGATTGTTGCAAAGAGCATAAGCATCGAGGATGGGAAGGCAATATATCGCGGACTGCTGAGGATGAACAAGGGTGCAGTCCATTCCAAGAGCCACGTCCAGTGTGATGCGCTGCTCATAAACGATGAATCCCAGAGCTTCACTTTCCCGCACGACGAGATATACGAACCCACTGCCACATTCGGCCATGAAGCCACAGTGGGCAGGATCGGGACAGACGAACTCACATACCTCAGGTCCAGGGGTCTCAGCGAGGACGAGGCAAGCTCAATGATAGTGCTTGGCTTCCTTGATGACGTCATGAAGGAAATCCCCATGGAATTTGCTGTGGAAATGAACAGGCTCATCAAGCTTGAAATGAACAAGCTTGGCGCAGTAGGATGATCTTCCATGGAGAACTATCCTGAATTACTCAGAAGCAGGCTGAACGATCCGGCCTACGAATACCGGAGGGATTCCTTCCTGGAATTCCTGAAGGCACCCGTCCGCACCTACAAGGAAAGCCCCACGGTGAAGGATTATGTGGAGGTTGCAGACAGTGAGCTGGAGCGGATGATTTACGCGGAGCCTGTGAACGGATCATTTGATCCACAGCCAGATGACACAGCCCAGATTGTCATGTCCAATGACGTCTTAACCAGATCGTCAATCCCGGAGAAATCTGGAATGGTCATAACTGACATGGCCACGGCCATAAGGGAACATCGGGCGCTTGTGGAGGAATACGTCTATACCAACCTTGGCAGGGACCGCACCGAGCACGTGGTCAACGCTGCATGGAGAAACGGCCTCTTCATATACATCCCTGACAGGACAGATATATCCCTGAGGGTCCACCAGATATCAGATTCCAGGGAATCATATTCAAAGAAATCGGTGATAATATGCGGAAAGGACAGCAGCGTGAAGATAACTGATATTCACACATCACAGGGCAATGGCAATGGCATACATGGACAGAACATATACTGCCACGTGGGAGAGAACAGCACCATGCAGTACAGCTACCTGCAGGACAAGGAAAGCACAGCCACAGACCTGACTTACATAAGAGAATTCATGGACAAATATGCCAGATTCCGGCTGTTCCATGTAAACCACGGATCCTCCAGGGTCATATTCACGGACGAATCTGTACAGATGGGTGAATCATCAGACTTCAGGGTTTATGGGGTAAATTTCAGCAGCGGTACCCAGAAGATGGATATCAGGGACAGCAGTTTCCAGGTGGGAACGGCTTCCTCATCAGACATACAGGTCAGGGGAGTTGTTACAGGAAAGAGCTCAACAATCCACAGGGGAAACATAGATCTTGAGGAGGTTGCCAGGAATTCCACAGGCTTCTACGATTCCAGAATACTGCTGCTTTCAAAGGACGGGTATGCAAACAGCAAGCCTGGGCTCATGATCAAGAATGCCAACACCAGGTCAAAGCACGCATCTTCCATAAGTGATGTGGACGAGGATCAGGTTTTCTATCTCAGATCGCGGGGCATAGGCGAAGCCCAGGCAAAGCGCATGATCACTGCAGGTTTTGTTGAATCCCTAATAGAAAGAGGTGGTGATCCGGAAATGATTTCGAAAGTAAATGAATATGCAGAAGGACTTGGTGTGGATGCCTTCCTGGGAACAGATTAAGGAAGACTTCCCAATTTTCCGCAATCTGGGCAGCGGCTATACTTACCTTGACAGTGCGGCTACAAGCCAGAAGCCGCTGTCGGTCATAAATGCAATATCAGATTTTTATCTTTACCACAACAGCAACGTGCATCGTGGTATATACAGGCTTAGCGAGGAAGCCACTGAGATGTATGACAGGTCGCGGGAAAATGTATCACGCTTCATCGGTTCCAGTGATCCCAGGCAGATAGTCTTTGTAAGGAACGCCACCGAGGCCCTTAATCTTCTTTCATACACCCTTGGAAGGGAACTGGTCCGGGGAGATGAGATCCTGATCACCATAATGGAGCATCATTCAAACATAGTGCCGTGGCAGTTCCTTCAGGACAGGGGGATAAAACTTGTCTATGCTGACATAAAGCCTGATGGCACGCTTGACCTGGATGATCTGCAGAGCAAGATATCACCAAGGACCAGGATAGTATCCGTAACCCACGTGTCAAATGTCCTTGGGACAGTCAATCCTGTCAGTGAGATAGGAAAAATTGCACATGACAACGGATCCAAATTCATAGTTGACGGCGCACAGAGCGTCCCGCACATGCCGGTTGATGTCGAAGCCCTGGGATGTGATTTCATGGCGTTTTCAGGCCACAAGATGCTTGGGCCCACAGGAATCGGCGTACTTTACGGCAGGAAGGAACTGCTGGAAAGCATGCACCCATTCATGGGAGGCGGTGAAATGATCAGCGAGGTCTACATGGATCATTCAACATGGGCCGATGTGCCTGAGAAGTTTGAGGCGGGCACACCCGATATAGCAGGGGCCATAGGTCTCTCTGCAGCAGTGGATTACCTGAGATCAATCGGGATGGATAATGTCATGAAGCATGGGCGTGATCTCATAAGGTTGACCCTGGAAATTGAGGAGGAAGAAAACATACCAGGCCTTGTCTCCTACGGCCCAAGAGATACAGAAATAAGGGGACCTGTGTATTCTTTCTCAATAGGGGATATCCCGCCATTCGCTATTAATCAGGCTCTTACAGATGATGGAATAGGTGTGGGGGCATCAATACATCCCCATGACGTGGCATCCTCACTGGACGCATCCGGAATTGCGGTGAGGTCAGGGCACCACTGCGCAATGCCGCTGACCCACAGGCTCAATACTGTTGCCACAACACGTGCATCATATTATATCTACAACACAGAGGAAGATGTGAGAAAGCTTTTCAGTTCCCTGAAAAGAACGGCAGAGGTGTACTCAAGATGACGGATGAGGAGGAGAAGACCGAGATACTCATGGATCATTACCGATCGCCGCATAACTACGGCAGGATAGAGGGTCCAACCGCACAGCTTCTGGAATACAATCCTGTGTGCGGCGACGCAGTCCAGATGTTTGTGAAGCTGAAGGGAAATATTGTGGAAGACGTAAAATTCATAGGAAGGGGATGCTCCATAAGCCAGGGATCAGCTTCCATGGTGACAGACCTTGCAAAGGGGAAGAGTGTGGACGAGATCATGGGGATAACGCCGCAGTTCCTGCTTGATCTCATCGGCTTGCCCCTAGGCCCAAGCAGGGAAAAATGTGCACTGCTTCCGCTGAACACTCTTCAGAAGTGCCTGTCGAAGCTGAACCGGGAAAATGTGAACAGATGATGGCATACAGGGTCAGAATTGAAAGGGATAAATGCATGGGCGATGCAATATGCACTGCGCTATGCAGCAACTGGTACATGGACACGGACGGAAAAGCACGCTTCAGGCAGGAAACAATAAGCGATTCAGACTACGAATCAAATCATGAGGCTGAAATATCCTGCCCAGCGGGCATCATTGAGGTACGGAAGGCCTGAAAGCATCTCTTATGGCCGGGTTTCCGATTATTCCTGCGGAAACCAGATCATCGGTCCTGAACCTCACCTGCTTTGCAGAATCCCTTTCCCTGACGGTGACTGTGGAATCCTGCAGGGTCTGGCTGTCGAAAGTTATGCAGTATGGGGTGCCTATTTCATCCTGCCTGGCGTACCTGCGGCCTATTGATCCGGACTGGTCGTATACAACATACGGGTCTTTTTTTCTCAGGCTGGCAAAGAAACTTTCGGCCAGTTTATCCAGACCATCCTTATTTACAAGTGGGAATACTGCAGCATGGTAAGGGGAAACTGATTCCGGAAGACTCAGGACCTTGAAGCCGTTCTCCCTTGTCCTGAAGGAATGAATCATCACGCTGATGAATATCCTGTCAATGCCGTAGGAAGGCTCTATGATGGACGGCGTTATTGTCCTGTCCTCCATCTTCACGGACATTGTTTCCCCGCTTGATTTCTCGTGGTTTGCAAGGTCATTCCGGTCCGCGATGCCAACAACCTCAACCCAGTCATCATCAATGCGCACTTCCACATCCCATGTGTCTGATGAATAGTGGGCAAGATCATTCAGGGGAACCTGCCTGAACCTTACGCTGTCCAGGTTTATGCCCACATCCCTGAGAATACTGGCAGTCTTGTCAATGAAGTATGACATGGAGTTGCTGCTCATGAGGGGGAATGCCTCAGAAGACGTGACCTCTGCAGTGACCGGAGCGCCCGATCTTGGGAGGAGGTTAAGCCTGTGGCTGCCCGTGAAATCCTTCCAGAATTTTTTCTGCGGGTCCACGAACACCTCGACCTCACCCTGGCTGAATTCCTTGAGCCTGATGAGGCTCTGGCGTGGAGATATCTCATTCCTGAAACCCTTCCCAAGCTGGGCCACCGCCATTGGGAGCCTGTTCCTGTAGAAATTGTTCAGGAGCTTGAAGTTGACGAATATTCCCTGTGCTGTCTCAGGCCTGAGATAAAGGTCCCCTACGCTGCCCTGTGATGGCATCCGGAACATTAGTTTGAATTCGGTCGCGCTTGTGATCCTGTTTCCGCATACAATGCATTTCACAACATTGTTGGCAAGGAATTCATTGGCCTCCGGCACAGTCTTTATGATATTGTGGAAGCCGGAAGCCTCAAGGACAGTTTCAAGCTTCTGCCTGTTATGGCATTTGGAGCATTCAGTCGCAAGATCAGCAAATTTGTCAAGGTGCCCGGATGCCCTGAAGACGGAAGCGGGGACGATGACTGGCGTATCAATGAAAATTGCATCGTCCGCAAGATAGCTCTCCTTCCATATGCGCACTATGTTGTCCCGGAGCAGAACTCCAAGAGGGCCGTAGTCATACAGCCCAGATTCGCCGCCATATATGGAGAATGAAGGCCAGAAAAATCCCCTCCTCTTTGCCAGTTCCACTACCTGATCGTATACCTTCATAGGAATACACTCAGAATCTGGATGTCCTGAAGCATGCCATCGAGGTGACCGTTTCCCTGCACTATTGGCAGCTGGTTATAGTTTCCTGTCTCCATCTTTTTTGCGGCGGCTTCCACTGTATCGGTGGAATTTGCAACCACTGGATTTTTGATCATGAACCGCTTAACGGGCGTGTGAGGGAGCTCGAGATTGCTCTTCTCGATCATGTAGGTCACCACATTCCGTATCCCTTCCCAGGACCAGGGATCCTCGTCATCAGCCATTCCGGTTTCAGAGAACTGGAATTTTGACCGGACATCGATGTTGTCGAATATGTCCCGGTCGGTAACCAGGCCAACAAAATCGCCGTTAATATCTATAACAGGGCACGCGTATGCCTTTGAAACGCGCATTATGAAGGAAACCACGCTCAATGGGGATTCTTCCCACACCGGGACTGCAATGCTCCTTTCTATTTCCTTGACCTTCAGCTTCCCGAAGCGTTCTCTCACAAGCCTCAGAAAATTCTGGGGAGTCAGTATTCCAACAACGTTTCCGGAATCATCAACAACAGCAAGGTGCCTTCTGAACTGCTTTATCATCTCACGGGCTGCTTCCTCCACTGTGGTATCGGGGGTTACTGCCTTTGCTCTCCTCATCACCATTGCGGTCTGGTTCTCATCAGGATTCTCGAATATGTCTCTGCGGCTGATAACCCCAGCATATTTGCCAGACTGGTCAACAAGCGGCAACCCGGTTATGTTGTTCTTAATGAGTATCTTTATGACTTCACCAACGGTGCTTGGTACGTGGTATGTAATTGGATTCCGTGTCATTATATCGGCAGCAGTTCCAGGCATAGCATGGTGAATCGCTGCAATATATTAAATCATTTCAAATGGCATGCTGAAACGGCAATTCGCCGGTCAGTTCCTGTAGAATATCTTCCTTTCCTTCCCGTATATTATCATGAGTGCAATTATGAATGCCGCAGAGATTATCCCAAGAATCACGAAATCATGATGGAATCCTATCTGTGAACTCAGGTAGCCGAAAACAACCGGTATGATCATGAAGAGTATGTTATTATAGGCCATAAAATAGGAGTTCGCAGCATTTCTCTCCTCAGGTTCTGTACCTCTGGCAATCATCATGGTAGTTATGGGGAATATGCTTCCATGGGGTATTCCCATGAAGACCATTACCACAAGGAATGCATAAAAAGATGGGATAAAAGGTATGGACACCAGTGATGCCACGGTTAGAGCTGACGAAATAACCAGAGGTGTCCTGAGTCCTTCGATTGGCTTCAATGCAAGGAGCAGGCGCGTTGTGAATGACGATGCGAAGAATACGATAAATGCTGAATAGGCTATACTGCTGCTAACGTGATAGTTCTGCTCCGCATATATGACCAGGAATGAAGTAATGGCAGCAAATGGCACATTGTATACGCTTATTGAGAGCAGAGAGGCATGCAGTGACCTGTTGCCAAGGGTTTTCCTCCCCCTCCTTTCCCTGCCTCCCTGTGGGAATCTTACCAGTGGGGAAACTGCTGTTCCAATTATTCCCATGGGAAGAAATGCCAGGAAAACCCCCCGGTATCCAACAAGCGGCAGGATAAAAGTCTCAATAACAGGCCCTATGACAAGGCTGAGGCTCAGGCTTACGGAATAAATTGCAAGCAGCCTCATCTGGGCACGGTGGTCTCCATGCAATGAAGCCGATGTTACAAGATTCGGGAATACCATTCCGAATGCCACGCCTGAAAGGGCAGCTATTGGCCAGATACTGATGGAATTTGAAAAGTAAAGAAGGACAAGCGAAACGTCAATGATTGCAATGGAAACTATGAAAATCCTTCTTCTCTGGGCACTTTCCAGCCGCGGGTTGAGGAGTAAGGTTGTGAGGAAAGTGGTCGCGTAGGTAAGTGCGGTGAGTTCACCCACAGAAACATTGCTGAAATTAAAGATATCCTTGGAGAATATGGGCATGGTGGTAATCATCATATTGTTGGTGGACCTCAAGGTTACCGTTATGCCAACTATGATCAGGGCCGATACAAGCAGCGAGAATCTTCCCGATTTCACATTCAGCTGTTCCTCGCCCATACCAGTTCACCGTTGCCCCTGATTTATCAGATGTCAGGTGTATTGTTCAATGCAATAAATACTGTTTGCAGCAGATACGCCATTATTGTTTTTTATACATCATGGTTTTTTGAAAAAATATTTCCGTCATATCAGCATGAAGGCTTGAAATGAATTCACACGGCTCATATGAATTCTGGAGCAATGTAATTGCTGATGTCCTGGCAACTGGAAGACTCACCTTGCCCAAGGTAAATTTTGGTGGTTCAATTACGCCACGGCCCGAGGAAAGTGGCCTGTTCAAGAGATCAGTCGGGGAGCCGAAGGGGCAGATAGCGGACTGGAGAGCAAACATTCCAGGGTCCGATCGGGGAGTTCATGCAGTGGAGTTTCCGGGACATTACTCCATACATGTTGACCATTTCGATCCAGCGAAGCATCCGGTGATGCACCTTCTCAGGGACAGTCCCCTTACGCTTGTCACGGTTCTTGCTGCAGGTCTGGGTGCATTCCTTCTTCTGGGAATATTTGGCAGAAAATGATGGGCTGGCAGTCCTTCACAGCAAAAATATGTAAATAGTCGTGCATAATGATTATTGCAGAGGAATGTAAATGTTCAGATTTTTATCAGATGATGACAATATGGGTGGTTTAAGGCCGCCGGATGGCCCCATTTCAGTTGATTCAGATAAAATGGTACGCATGGTGCGTCCCATGCCCGGTCAGGCTGAAAACCTGGAATCCCCCATGGATTACGATGCAGTGTTCAGTGTGGTGAAAAGATCTGTGAGGAGAGTCACCGGCAAAGAACGGGCAGGGCTCGGACTCGCGCTTTCACGGCTGCCGCCGACACTTGGCGCATTCTGGCAGGTTGGAGGGAACTATATTGTGATGAATGAGGCACTTGTGGATGAGATGGCAAAAATTGCAACCTCGCCCCTGGAGTTCAACTCATTTGTGTACATGATATTGACCCATGAGTATCTGCATTCCGTCGGTTACATCGACGAGAGGGAAGCCAGAATCATGACAGAGAAAGTTGCAAGAAGCACCTTCGGTGATGGTCACCCGGCCACAACCATGAGCAGCAGGGACATATGGCAGATGTATCCGCAGCTCCTGTCCGTACGCGGAGGAACAGGTTCATCCATAAGGATAATTTCGAAATTTGATTCGGATTCCCTCTCCTACTTTGCGTGAGTGGCAGCAATGTATTTCCAGAAATCAGTTTATGTTTCCAGGACTGAAAAGGTGCAGAAAATATTGGAGCAGCAGGGTATTGCGTCCATGCTTATTCCTCCCGGGCCCGATTTCTTCTATTTCACCGGATTTGAAGCGGAATCCATGGAAAGGCTGGCTGTGCTTGTCATCACTCCTGACAGGGTGTTGCTTGTATGCCCATCCCTGATGAAAGAACAGGCGGAGGAAAGTACATGGGTGGAGGAAATAGCGGCATGGAATGACGAACAGGATCCATATGCCATGCTTGCATCATCACTGCCAGAGGGCAGGTGTGCAATTGGTGGAATGCTTCCATACTCAATGATGAGTGGCCTCAGGTCTGCGATCAGGGGTCAGGACATCCTGGCTGATACCTTTACTGCTCCACTGCGTATTGCAAAAGACGATGCTGAACTCCAGACCATACATGATGCAGTAAAAAAATCTGAAG
>JAKAQT010000125.1 GCA_021819605.1 Thermoplasmata archaeon | reverse complement strand
TTTTGTAGGTTTGCTATGCACAAAAATTATATATTCATTTTATTATCTTATCAGACATATGGGCGACATAGTTGATCTTTTGTTCAAGTCCGCCATGGATAACGTGGAGGCGGAAAAGCATGTGCAGTCTCAGGATGAAGAATTTTTATCACCCGAAGACAGGGAGATCGCGGAGATAGCCAACAGGCTCAGGGTAAGAATAAAGATAATAGGCTGTGGCGGCGGGGGCTCCAACACCATAAACCGGTTGGCCGGAGAAGGCATTGCCGGTGCGGATCTTGTGGCCCTCAACACAGATGCAAGCCACCTTTCCACCATAAGGACAAGATACAAGATGCTCATCGGCAAGAAGAGGACAAGGGGGCTGGGGACCGGAGCAATACCGCAGATAGGTGAGGAAGCTGCAATGGAAGACCTTCCCGCAATCCAGAAACTGGTTCAGAGGACTGACATAGCCTTTGTCACCTGCGGTCTTGGAGGCGGAACAGGCACAGGTTCAGCTCCTATTGTGGCCAAGAGTGCAAAGGATGCTGGTTCACTGGTGATCTCAATAGTCACATTGCCCTTCACGGCCGAAGGAAGAATAAGAATGGAGAATGCGGCTGCGGGGCTTGAGAAGATATCGCAGTATTCAGACACCGTCATTGCCATTCCTAACGACAAGCTTCTGAAGGAGGTCCCAAAGAAGCCAATAACAGAGGCCTTTGAGTATGCAGATTCAGTGCTCTCCGAGGCTATGAAAGGCATCACGGAACTCATAACAAAGACAGGGCTCATAAACCTGGACTACGCCGATATAAGGACAATCATGAAGGACGGCGGCGTAGCAATGATTGGAATTGGTGAGGCTGCAGGCGGGTCCAACAGGGTAATGTCCGCAGTCAATGACGCCATAACATCGCCACTTGTGGAGGCCGACATATCCGACGCAAAGAACTGCCTCATAAGGGTCATAGGGGGCCCAAGCATGACAGTGAGCGAAGCAGAGAATGCAATGGCCGAGATACAGAAACGCATAAACAGGGATGCAAGGATCATATGGGGCGCCAATGTTGATCCGGAAATGGGGGACAGAATCCGTGTGCTTGTCCTGCTTACAGGGGTTAAATCTCCATACATGATATCCGGGTCCAATGAGGCAAGGAACATAAGGAAACTTCTTGGGGACATCAGCGAGGATTCAGGAATAGACATGGTGTGATGCCGGAAACGGCACCCCCATGGAAATGATTTTTAACCCACTGTCCATCCTCTCAGGGTATAATTGGAATCGAAACTTGTTGTAGCGCTGGATCTCATGAAGGAGAGTGACGTGATTGAGATGGCAGCTAAGATTGGATCCAGGGTATTTGCAATAAAACTGAACTGGCCTGCAATACTTCTGTCAGGATCCAGAATAATCAGGGATGTGTCTCGCTATTCACGCGTCATATGTGACTTCAAGGTTGCGGACATACCAAACACAAATTCCCTCATCACGGAGAAAGCGCTTGAAATGGGAGCATGGGGGATTATTTCCCATTCATTCACGGGGCACGATTCCCTTCGCGCTGTTATTGAATCTGCAGGCGACATGAAGGTTTTTTCTGTTGTCTCAATGAGCCATCCCGGATCAGCGGAATTCATAAACCCGAATACAGACAGGCTTGTGGAAATGTCAGTTCGTGCCGGTGCATCTGGCTTCATAGGACCGGGAAACGACCCTGCAGAAATAGCCCGGATCAGAAAGATGGCTCCGGGAAAGATCATAATGACTCCGGGCGTGGGAGCGCAGGGGGGGAAGGCAGGAGACGCAATACGTGCAGGCGCTGATCTTGTCATTGTGGGAAGATCGGTATACACATCCGCTGATCCTGTTAAGCAGGTGGGCAATCTCAACATGGAGATTGATTCCTCAGTTTAGCGGGTAAAATCCGCCAAAGTAGAGCAGCAGTATTATTGGCAGGGCCACCAGGACCAGCATCACGTAGAACGACACATAATATACGCGCATTGCCCTTCTTATGTCGCCAACGGACGGATCAAAACCACTCTCATTCATCACGTAATGGCCAACTCTCTCCATTCTCAGGTTGAGCGAGGCTGCCATGGCACCTATGACCCATCCCTCACCGGGGCTGTCAGTGGCAAGCCTCATGGCTTTGAAGGGCATATTGCTCACTCTGTAGTTCAGGAACTCTGAACCCAGCAGTATGAGAAATGCAGATACCCGTGCTGGAATGTAGTTCAGCATTGTATGGAATACTGCCGGCCAGTGCCCGAAATAAAAGTTCCTGCGATTTTTCTGCCCCACCATGCCGTCAAGGATATCGACCACCCTTGCCACCAGTGATCCTATGATCCCCAGTACTGAAAAATAAAACAGGGGTGAGACCACCTCATTCAGCAGAGTGTTGGATATTGTCTCTATCACAGCTGAAGCTATATGGGGGGAATCCTGGCCTGACAGATCTCTTTTCACTATGTGAGATGCATACACAGCAGCATCCTCAACAGCACCGCTCTCCAGAGATGTGATTATGGGATTGACCTTATCACTCAGGCTGGTTACGGAAAAAAGCCCCTTGAACAGTATTATACCAACGATTGCCTGAATAATCAGCACCCTTGAAACAAGTATGAGCAAACCTGTGAATGGGATGGCAAAGAGCACAGAAATGAATATTGCAAAAAAGGCTCCTGCAGCAATACGGTGGCTGTAGGTTCTGAAAAACGTCTCAAATAAAGTTGAAACCCTGCGGATAAGCGTCACAGGACTGAGATATTTCCTGGGATCGCCAAAGACGAAGTCAAGCACTACTGCCCCGATAAGGACGGTGATGGTGATTTCAAGGGATGCAGGATTCATGACAAGGTTCTCTTTATTACGTCAAGATCGATGCTCTCAATAAAAGCTTTGGTGAATAAGTCTATATTTTTTTCCATTTCGCTTTCGTAATCCATCTTAACTGGCATACCTGAAAGCAAAGAAAGGATATTGTTGTGTTCAAGAACGCCGTGAATGTTGGTTCCCATGACATTTCCAGATTCCGATACTGCGCCTTCCGGACCGTGATCTGTCAGGAGAAACGGCCTTGATCCTGTGGTGACCGTTCCATAATGAATCTCGTATCCCTTCCTCATAGCCTTGTTTGCCCCTTCGTTATAAGGTCCATAAAGCACAGTCCTCACTGTTTTCTCTCTACCATATACTGTACTTGTATCCAGAAGCCCAAGTCCTGTCAGTGATTTTCCACAAATCTGTATTCCAGCAGGATCTTCAATATTGTTTCCAAGCATCTGAAAACCGCCGCATATGCCAAGAATCTTCCCGCCTACCGAGGCATGCTGGCGGATTATTTCTGCAAGCCCGGTGTTTAACAGGAATTTCATATCACTCTCCACATTTTTTGATCCCGGCAGCAATAGGGATCTGCAACCGGCAGAATAATACTGTTCCGGTGAGGTTACGTACGTGAACCCCAAGCCTGATGTTATGAGAGGATCAACATCACTGTAATTCTCCATCTGGGGATAGCGTATGACGCATATTCTACCACCTGGAGATCCCGACTCCCCATAATCGAGGGAATCCTCTCCAGGAAGTCTGAAGGGAGTAAATGGCATGACACCTATGACCTTCTTCCCGGTCAGTTTTTCAATATCTTCAATGCCGCTCTTCAGCAGATCTGCCGATCCCCTCATCTTGTTAATAACGATCCATTTGAGGAGGTCCGGCCTCTGCATCAATTTCACAGTACCATATATGGAAGCGAACACTCCTCCCCGTTCTATATCTGCAACAAGAATCGCAGGTGT
>JAKAQT010000014.1 GCA_021819605.1 Thermoplasmata archaeon | reverse complement strand
TGATCTTATGGTCCGTCGTCATATGATAGTAATCCACGAAAAGTATAAATTTATTCCCCATGAATTTCAGGCGGAATGGGCAAGCAGCATTCCGAAATAATGTTCAACATAGTTGAAGTCGTAGACCAGTGAGATCCTGCTAGCCTCAATGAAACCTTTCAGTATCATCATATTCCAGAAGCTGTCTGGTTTTGCTTCACCTATCATCTTATCAGTAATTTTTGACAGGCTTGAAAAATCGTTTGACTTTATCGCACCGATGACAATGCTCTCATATTCTGCTGCACTTTCCGAATACCCGTATGGCCCATCACGAGCATGTGTGTGAGCCTGATCTGCACTGAAAATTACTGATACACCATAATTGCGACCCGAAACGGCTGAATACAGGGCTCTGCCGAATCTCATGAGTTTCTCTCTGTCTCGTACCCTAGGCTGTCCTATAAGTACAACCCTTTCAGGCTTGAAGAATGATAACGGTATCAACGTTCCAAAGTCAAGTGGGAATTCTGATTTGGGACCGGAGGAAGTGATGAATGATACGGACCTTGTAAATCCCGGTATGGATCCGGCTATCTCCGTGGCCAGAGAAACATCATTTCTGAACCTTCTTCGAACCCTTTTTCTTCCGAATACCTGATCACCTTTGGAGTACTCAGTTGTAACAACACCAACAGAATCCGAGATCCTTATGCCATGGGGGCTGAGAATAACAACAGTTTCAGAACCATCACTTCTTGCCAGGCTGCGGATCATATCCTGCATCTTCCTGGATTCCTGGTCTGGAACATCTATGAGCTCGTCCCCGTGTGGGATAACATACACATTAGCTAAAGTCACATAAAAAGATTGCAAAGGACAATAAAATCATATCTGGACTATCCACAGGAGCATATAAACAGTTTTGAAAAAGTCTATATATTGTCCTGACTATTCCGGTTAAGTCTTTAAGGACACACTAGATATGAGTCCTTATATGCGCGGATAGAATCTGATAGAAGATTAGGTGAAAATAAATGGCAACGCAGAAACCACACATAAACTTGGTAACCATCGGACACGTAGATCATGGAAAGTCAACGCTTGTAGGCAGGCTTCTCTTTGAGCATGGAGAGATTCCAGCACATATTATTGAGGAATACAAAAAGCAGGCCGAAGAGAAGGGCAAGGCAACGTTTGAGTTTGCATGGGTCATGGACAGGTACAAGGAAGAGAGGGAGAGAGGTGTCACAATAGATCTTTCTCACAGGAAATTTGAGACTGACAAGTACTATTTCACGCTCATTGACGCTCCTGGACACAGAGACTTCGTCAAAAACATGATAACGGGCACGAGCCAGGCTGATGCAGCTATGCTGGTAGTATCAGCAAGAGAGGGAGAGGGCGTAATGGCTCAGACCAGGGAGCACGCTTTCCTTGCCAGAACACTTGGTGTTCAGCAGCTTATCATTCTGATAAACAAGATGGATGCAGTGCAGCCTCCTTACAACCAGCAGAGATATGAAGAAGTTAAGAAGGAAGTGGAAAAGCTTCTTGGTTCCATAGGTTACAGGAATGTTCCAATCATCCCAATCAGCGGATACAAGGGCGACAACATCGTCAAGAAATCAGAAAATCTCAAATGGTACAATGGGCCAACGCTCCTGGAAGCACTGGATGCGCTCAAGCCCCCTGAAAAGCCCACAAATAAGCCACTCAGGCTTCCGATACAGGATGTTTATTCAATCACCGGTATCGGCACGGTTCCTGTTGGCAGGGTTGAAACTGGGATTGTTAAGATTGGAGATAAGGTTATATTCGAACCTGCAGACAAGCAAGGAGAAGTGAAGTCAATTGAAATGCACCATGAAACAATGCAGCAGGCTGAGCCGGGAGATAACATTGGTTTCAACGTCAGGGGCATAGCAAAGAACGACATCAAGAGAGGCGATGTATGCGGCCCAGTGAGTTCCCCGCCAACAGTGGTGAAAGGTTTCACTGCCCAGGTTGTCGTGCTTAACCATCCAAGTGTCATTGCAAATGGATACAAGCCTGTGTTCCACGTTCATACCACACAGATAGCATGCAGATTTGACGAGATAGTAAAGACACTGAACCCGAAGGATGGAACAACGCTCAAGGATCATCCTGACTTCATAAAGACCGGGGACATAGCAATCGTTAAAATTGTTCCTGATCGCCCCTTTGTAATAGAGAAAGTCTCAGACATCCCGCAGCTTGGGAGATTTGCCATCAGGGACATGGGGCAAACCGTGGCTGCCGGGCAGTGCATTGAGGTAGAAGTAAAATAAGGTGAACTCCATGGCATCCTATAAGGCTAGAATTTCCCTTAGTGGAACTGAGCACAAGATTGTCGATGTTGTCTGCAATGAGATCAAGGGAATAGCCACCAGGACAGGAGTCGAGGTTCATGGGCCAGTCCCCCTTCCCACAAAGAGGCTTGTAGTTCCTGTCAGGAAAAGCCCTGACGGAGAAGGCTCTCCGACATGGGACAGATGGGAGATGAGGATTCACAAGCGTCTCATAGATGTGGACGCTGATGAGAGAACCCTGAGGCAGCTCATGAGAATTCCTATCCCGGATGGGGTTCAGATCGAAATTCAGATAAAATCGTAACTAAACTCTTTTTAAAACCGTTAAATAATGCTTTCTTATTACCGAAATATCATTTAGCAAAGTTGGTGAAATATGGGACGAAAGGAAGACAACATTGCAAAGGCAATGAAATTAATCGAAAGGCCGGAAAGAATCAGGAATATGGGTATTGCTGCCCATATTGATCATGGTAAGACAACACTGAGTGATAACCTGATTGCCGGAGCTGGAATGATGAGCGAGGATCTGGCAGGAAAACAGCTGATGCTGGACTATGATGAGCAGGAGCAGGCCAGGGGAATCACCATAAATGCTGCAACAGCTTCAATGGTTCATACCTATGGCTCTGAGGAGTACCTCATTAACCTTATTGACACACCCGGACACGTTGACTTTGGAGGGGATGTGACCAGAGCCATGAGAGCCGTTGATGGTGCTATCATAGTTGTGGACTCCGTGGAGGGCGTCATGCCACAGACAGAAACCGTGATCAGGCAGGCCCTGAAGGAAAAGGTAAAGCCAATTCTGTTCATAAACAAGGTTGATCGCCTCATAAACGAACTGAAACTGAACGGAGACGAGATGCAGAAGCGTTTCCTCAAGATAATCACGGATGTTAACAAGCTTCTGGCAAAATATGGACCAGAAGAGTTTAAACAGTCATGGCAGGTAAACGTTCAGGACGGGAGAGTCGCATTCGGTTCCGCTTACAACAACTGGGCCATCTCTGTTCCGGCCATGGCAAAATACAAGATGTCTTTTAAGGACATTGCAGAAATGGTTCGCGAGGGCAAGCAGAAGGAACTGGCAAAGAAAGTGCAGCTTCACGACATTATACTTGAGATGGTTATAAAGCACCTGCCAAATCCACTGGTTGCACAGAAGTACAGGATTCCGCAGATATGGAAAGGTGACATAAACTCCGAAATTGGAAAGGCCATGTCAGTCTGCGATCACACGGGACCGGTAAGCATGATGGTGACAAAGATTATTGTCGATCCACATGCAGGCGAAATTGCCGTGGGCCGATTGTTCAGTGGTACGCTCAGGAAGGGCAGTGAACTGTACATATCCGGAATGTCCAACAACAAATACAAGGTACAGTTGCTGTCAATGATGGTCGGTCCAGACAGAATCTCAGTTGATGAAATGGCTGCAGGGAATATCGCTGCGGTGGTGGGTCTTAAGGCTGCAATGGCAGGTTCAACAATTTCTTCCATTCCAAACATGGACCCATTCGAACCAATGGTTCATTATTCCGAGCCAGTGGTAACGCTGGCAATTGAAGCAAAGCACACTGCAGATCTTCCAAAACTTATAGAGGTGCTCAGGAGTGTTTCAAAGGCCGATCCGTCAATTCAGATTGATATCAACCAGGAAACCGGGGAACACCTCATTTCAGGAATGGGTGAACTCCATCTGGAAGTCACGTTATACAGGATAAGAAATGACTACAAGGTTGACGTGACCACATCTGATCCTCTTGTGGTATATAGGGAAACTGTTGATCACAAAGGGGGGCCTTTTGAAGGGAAGTCTCCTAATAAGCATAACAGATTCTACTTCGAAGTGGAGCCACTCCCCGATGCAATTGTGGATCTTATTAAGGATGGTACCATCCCGCAGGGTGCGAAATTCAAGGATAAGAAGACTCTTATGGAACTGCTGGAGAAGAATGGTCTCACAAGGGAAGAAGCAAGAGGGCTTGTTGCAGTTGACGGGGACAATCTGCTGCTGGATGTAACAAAGGGAATCCAGTATCTCGATGAAACAATGGAACTGCTCATAGAGGCATTCGGTGAAGTCATGGCAAAGGGTCCGCTTGCCTCTGAGAAAGTATATGGAATAAAGGCCAGGCTTGTGGATGCGAAACTTCACGAGGATAGCATACACAGGGGACCGGCCCAGGTCATCCCTGCAGGCAGAAACTCGATATATGGAGCAATGACACAGGCAAAGAGAATACTCCTTGAACCTGTCCAGAGAGTTTACATAAGTGTACCGCAGGAAGTTATGGGGTCAGTGACAAACGAAATTCAGCAGAGGCGGGGCGTTGTTGATGAGATGACGCAGGAAGGCGACGAAATAGTCATAGTTGCCAAGGTGCCAGTGGCTGGTATGTTTGGATTTGCGTCAGCCATAAGGAGCGCAACCGGTGGCAAGGTGCTCTGGAACTCGGAAAACCATGGTTACCAGCGTGTTCCTCCAGAACTTCAGAAGGATGTTGTCGCCAAGATAAGAGAGCGCAAGGGTCTCAAGCCGGAACCTTACGACGAAGCTTATTATGCTTCTCTCTAAACATCCATTTTTTTATATCTGACCACTCCATATTCTTTACGCATGTTATCAGCTTATTGCAGCATTTGTGGCAAAGAAAGGCATTCTTTCACTTCCAGTCCGCTATGTTCATGTGGCGGTATACTCATTCCCAGAGTTGATTTCAGGTACCGTGATGGTGATTTCAGGGGTAATTATCCTTACCTGAAGCATGTGATATCGCTTGGTGAGGTTGTCACTCCTGTTGTTGATGTTGCCGGAATGAAGCTCAAGCTTGAGTATTTCTCACCAACATTCTCTTACAAGGACAGAGGCAGTAAGGTGTTAATCTCAAGCCTTCTGGAGAACCTGCCCAAAGGTTCCGAAATAAACGAGGATTCGTCAGGCAATGCAGGTGCATCCATTGCTGCGTATGGAGCATCTGCGGGCTATAAAGTAAACATATTCGTACCAGAGGCCACAATGAAAAGCAAGATGAACCAGATAATTGCTTACGGGGCAGAGATACATACCATAAAGGGAACAAGGGAAGAGGTTGCAGCGGCGGCAAAGGTGCATCAGGGATACTATGCCAGTCATGTGCTCAACCCGGAATTCAGGGACGGCATGCGCCAGATAAGTTATGAAATATTCCAGCAGATGGGATACAGGATTCCGGAAAGGGTTTTCATCCCGGTTTCTGCCGGGACATTGATGCTTGGGGTCATAGCAGGCTTCAGACATCTCATGAATTCTGGTGAAACATCCAGTATGCCGGAAATTGTGGCAGTCCAGACAGAGGCAGTGTGCCCTCTCTGTTCAAGGATAAACGGTTTTCAATATGATCCATCCGCTGTAACAAACTCTGTTGCAGATGCCCTGGTTTCCAAGAATCCTCCGCTCCTGGACGAAATGATCAGGGAACTGAAACATTACGGAGGGCAATGCATTGTGGTATCTGAAGATGAGATAATATCGGCCAGAAGTGATCTTGCGCGTTCCGGCATCTATGTGGAATACAGTTCAGCAACAGTATTTGCTGCCTCCAGAAAGATTCATGGCAACGAAAATGCTTTGCTCATAATGACTGGAAATGGCCTCAAGACGCCATAGTCATTACAGTTCAGCCAGCAGCCCCGGATTGGACCTGCTCTCAAGAGTTTCTCCGTTTATTGTCAGGGAATACGTCACATTTGCGCCCCCCCTCTTGGCAAGAATTGACACGCTGCAGTATTTATTCAGTGAGAGCCCAATGGCTTTTCTCACCTTTTCAGCGTCAACGTTCCCGGAGAATATGTAATGTATGTCAGCATTCTTCACAGTACGCGGATGTTCCTCGTGTCTTTCAGCATTCACTTCACATCTGAATTCAGTGAAATTTACCCTCATCTTCTTCAGCATGGAAAGTACATCATCCGACGTGCATCCTCCCATTGACAGAAGAAGAAGCTCTGTCGGTGCATAGTTCTCCTGGTGGTTTGAAAGTGAATTCTTCAGCACAATTCTGGTTTTTCCGGGCGTATCAGTGATGAATCCTTCCTCACTGTTGTATTTGAATGAGACATTCATAGAAGCCGTAAATTGGCATCATATTTAGATTTTTATGGGACGGCTTGAAGAGCACAGCATTTAGGGTATTTCCTTTGATCCAGTGAAGTGTTCAGCTGCACGCACAATGGATACAAGGGAGTTCACATGAATGTTCCTGGCTCTTTTTCCGAAGTGCTGTCTCAGGGCAAGGGTGAAACCTTCAACCTCATTATTCCTGATCATCATGTTGTTTGTAACCGTTCTACCGTCAGAAACTGCATTAAAGATCAATGGCCAAATTCCGGATTCCTTCATCGATTCATAAAAATCATTAAAAAACCTGGTCTTTAAAGTTATCTGATAGATTCGCTGATCTCTGTCAACAATCTCGGAAGCTGGCCCATCGAAGTTGTTCCCCTTGCCGTAATAAATCATTTCATTAGTATCAGAATCTGACATGGCCTTGGGATAGAAAAGTCCAGGATTAAGAAAAATACCTGAGGTCTCGCTGGCCAACTCGTTTGAGGTTGCATTCCATCCTGTGGTGACAATGCAGTAATCGCCGAGATTCCCTCCAAGTGACTGAAACAGGTTAAGCATGAATGGAATGCGGCCAGAATAATTTCCCATGTATTCCAGAGAAAC
Source organism: Thermoplasmata archaeon (assembly GCA_021819605.1). GTDB lineage: Archaea > Thermoplasmatota > Thermoplasmata > Thermoplasmatales > Thermoplasmataceae > UBA509. Next base: position 11,481 of record JAKAQT010000014.1, on the reverse strand, counting down.
TGATAGAGAATGATCGCAGGAAAGATAATCCAGAAGAATGTCACTGACTTTTCCCGCCTGTTCCGGAAAATACTCGATGGTGAAATAAACATCATCCATATTCCATATGTGCAGTGGGCCAATCCTGCATCCAGGTATGCCATTAATCTTGCTCATCAGGTCATTGTTGGCAGAATGAAGGCGCGAATACAATATCCCGTTGCGGATAAAAACGTCGCCTGCACCTTTTGAACGGAACTCTTCTTCTATTCGTGAGAGTTCATTCTGTCCAATTCCTCTGCCAACATTTTCAGCAATCAGCCACTCCCCCCCCTCCATCAGGAGGTTCAGGAATCGCAATTTATGTTTGCCTCTGATTTCATCCACATGGCTGTAACTGGGCCTGAGATTACTGGAGCGAATCAGTGCAATATTGCATCCGGGGGGTATCATAACGGGATGTTCATATGCAATAATAATATAAAATTGAGTATTGGGTAACTTCTGTTAGAAATTATTCGTCTGGAACTTTTCTCAGTGCCATTCCCACGGCCTTAAGGGCGTTCAATACTGCAGTCAAGCCTGCGGCAGTGTCAGGATCCCTGAGCATTGCGTAGAGTCTTAGAACGGAAATGGCCTCGGGGTTCTTGGCACCCGTAACCATGCCTTCCCAGATGGCATCGCTGTTGTAGAGAATTGCCTTAAGGGCATCAGATGCCCTTTCACCTGCGAGGGAATGGGAAAGTGCCGTAACGACATTCATGGTTTTGACGAAAGATGTCAGGAAGTCCTTTGAAGTCAGGAACTCAGACAGGAACTCTATATCGCTGGGCAGATAGTCCGCGGATATATTCTCCACAACAGACATCAAGCCGGAATTGTTGAGTTTGGTCAGCATGTTCATAAGCGATTCAAAGGCATGCTTGTTTTCAAGAAGCCCTCTCAGTAGGGGCTCTATATCATCTTCGTTCTCTTCCTCAGTGTTTTTCATCTCTTCTTCGTTCTCTGTCATTTTAAATCATCCCCCTCAGCATTGTGGAGAAATATGTGTCCGCCGATGTCCATCTTAGCATGAAGTCTCCCTTGTTGACGTTGATCCCGCGGGATGCTCTTCCCGGGGCATCATAGAAGGAGAAAGCAGTGTCGTTCCCGGTTAATGCGAACTCTGGAACCTTTGCGGTCATCTTTTCTTCCTTAAGTCCCCCCACTGTCTTTGATATAATCAAGGATGCCACAAATGAAGCCTGGCCATGTGCAGCTACAGCAGATTTGCTGAGGCTAAGGTTATTTGCGTCACCGATTGCAAATATTGTCCTGTTCCCCTTTACGGAAAGATCCTTAGGGTCCACAACAACATATCCCTTCTCATCAGCGATACCCGAATCTATGGCAAACTGCTGTCCCCTGTGTGGGGGCACAAGAATGAGCAGTGAATACTTGTACATTGTTCCATCACTGCCTGCAACTTCCTTGTTTTTCGGGTCTACTGATTTGATGACAACACCTGGATGAAACTGAATTCCTCTGCTTTCCAGCATGCCGGAAAGATCTCTGTGAACCAACGGGTCAGGGGATAGCTCCCTTGAAGGTGTTGCAAGCACTATGGTCGTCTTATCCTTCAGGTTGTTCTCCGCCAGATAGGATTCAAGAACGAATGCAAATTCATAAAGTGACTCAGGGTACTGGATAACTTCCCCTGCACTGCCTATGAACACCTGGCCACCCTGGAATGTTTTTATGTACTCCCTTAGTTCCATGGCTCTCTGAAGGTCAAAGAAGTGCCTGGCCTCTCCCTCATATCCCGGTATCTCTTCCGGCGAATACCTGTCTCCAGTGGCGATAATTATGTAGTCTCCAATCAGGCTCTTTCCAGATTTCAGGAATATTATGTTTTCATCAGCGTTGATCCTCAGCACCTCATCCTTAATGTAATTCACTCCGTAATTCAGGAGGAAATTCACAGGCTTTACACTCTTCCTGTAATTCTTGTATCCAAACGGTATCAGTACTCCATCCGGCTTGTAGAAATGTCGTGGATTGTTGCCTATAACTGTTATTTCCAGCTCCTTATCAGTGGAATGGAATCTCAATTTGTTTGCCGTCATAATGCCGGCTGCCCCATCCCCAATTATAATCACTTTCTTAGAAACTGCCATTCAAACCATCTCGCAAATTAAAAATATGCTCTGACTTTTTCGCGAATCGCCAAACCCAGGTCACGCTTGCTTTACGGTCAACTCTCCTGTATTCATTTTGCTGATTCCCGCTGGATTCATAATTAAGCAATTCGGTCACTCTTTCATCGTAACTACTTATTAGTATTTTTTCGTGCATTGGAATATTTTATCACTTACGGTACCAGCCTCACTGTTTCAGCAAGTGGGTGAAGTTTAGTAAAGCGTATGTGATACACGAAATGTTTAGCAACTGTGCACCAAGCACCGGGCAAACATGGTGGGAACTGCTGACGCCGGCATATTGCAACTGCCCAGTGCGACTATGGAAGATTATGGAAGACGCAAAGATAATTTCTCAAAGCGGAGAAGGATGATCTTGAAAATGGAATCTCAGCAATACAGGGGTATTTCACACCATCAGGGCATGTTGTGGCATCATGAACAGCAAAGCTGCTGGAGTTGTGATGGCGAAGACTGTAAAAGAAAGCACAACAATTGAATTTGTGGGAACAGAATTCATGGAATAATGAAATAACTCGTAGCGGATCGACTTCGAAAGAATTGGTTATTGGCAGGAAACCTGTCACAGAATAGTGAAGAATATATATTCATGTCTAATGAACCTCCCATGGACAGTTCACTAAGAGTCGTTTCCAAGGAAAAGGACTCAATAACTCTTGAAATGCTAAACTACGACAATACAATCCTCAGGCCACTTATCGATGAGATATTAAGAGATGAACAGGTTGCAGAGGCAAGGTATTACATAAAACACCCCATAATAGATACTCCAAAAATATTCGTGCGCGTTAAAACAGGAAAGCCACAGGCTGCTGTAAAGAGGTCCATCAAGAGGCTCAGCAAGGTCTATGAGAATCTTGACATGGATATTACGAAGGAAATTAAGCGCCTTAAAGAATCCAGTTAAGTTAGAATAGAATATCCATGGGAGAGATTTTTGTCCTTGAGTACTCTCAGGATATATCTGAAGCATCACTTTACGAGATCGAAAATTTCTGTGTTCTTTCGCACTCCGAACTTATATTCGCTGAAAACGGAATTGCATTAATATCCGGATCTGCATCGAATATGTCGGATTCAGCATTCGTAAAAAGAATTGCAAGAGTGATTGAAATAAAAGATAGACAGGAAGCTATTTCCGGCGAATCCCTGCCACCTGGGAAGTTCTATGTCCGTTTTCTGGACGGGTCTGATTGCCACGATTCGTCGCTTGAATCGTATCTTGGCGGAATACTGGGGGGAAGTGGTCGCGTTTCCTTTTCATCTCCTGACTTCATAGTTAGGGTTTACCACCTTGAGAAGTGGTATGTTGCAATTGAAATATTCTCCGGTAACAGCAGCCAGTTCGAGAACAGGCGGGCCCCCAGAAGACCTTTCTTTTCACCCATATCCATGCACCCAAGGATAGCGAGGTTTCTCGTGAACGTGTCCAATGCACCAAAGAACGGAACAATTCTTGATCCATTCTGCGGAACAGGCGGCATACTTATGGAAGCAGGGTCCACTGGAAGGCGTGTCGTGGGAATAGACATGTCGCTCCAGATGACTGTCGGTGCAAAACTGAATCTCAAGTATTTTGGAATTCGTGACTTCAGCATAATCACAGGGAACTTTCTTGAGGTGGAGATTCCCAACAACATTGACACCATTGTAACTGACCTCCCATATGGCCGTAATTCCCCAATGCACAGGCAGGATATTCTGGAACTTTACTGGAAAAGCATGGAGAAATTTGGCAGAATTCTGAAACGTGGGTCGCGCTGCGTTATAGCCGTCTCAGATCTCCAGATGCTGCCAAGGTCCCTGCCAGATTTCACGATTCTCAAGGTTATAGATAACAGGATACACAAATCCCTGACAAGACATTACGTCATTATGGAGAGACAGTAGTCCTGTGAATTAGCTGTATTTATATAGAAGAACAAATTCACTAGTAAGATGTCCCCACATTCCACTTCAAGTCTTAATAGGCATGATCCCATTGGGATAGAGATGGAGCATAGCAGGCAACGTGCCCTCGCAAGAGATCGCGTAAATATGGCTCAGATGGCTGGCAAGTTTCTTGAGCTTTCTCAACAGCTTGACCAGTATAAAGACCTGTACGTGAGACAGAGAGCAGAGATGGAAAACTATGCCCGTGCAAGGGACCGTGAAATGGATCAGATGAAGAAGAATGCCGGGAAGGATATTATTAAAAGTATTCTTCCCATTCTGGATACAATGGACGCAGCCATGCTGAACTCAAAGGACAGCACACAGATAAAGCCCATGAGAGATCAGTTGATCAAAATACTTTCATCCTACGGCTTCGCAGAAATTCAAAGCAAAGGCAAAAAATTTGATCCATTTATGCATGAGGTAATTGCAGTCTCGCCTTCAGAAGAGGATGGGATAGTCCTTGAAGAGGTTCAGAGAGGATATAAACTCAATAATGAGGTAATACGGACATCAAAAGTTATAGTTGGAAAAAGGTGATGAATTATGTCAAAAATAATAGGAATTGATCTTGGGACAAGCAACTCTGCAGCAGCAGTGGTAATTTCAGGCAAGCCAACAATTATTCCCAGTGCGGAAGGCGTTTCAATAGGCGGAAAGTCATTTCCAAGCTATGTTGCATTCACAAAGGATGGGCAGTTGCTTGTGGGCGAACCCGCCAAGAGGCAGGCGCTGCTAAACCCGGAGGGCACAATATACGCTGCAAAGAGAAAGATGGGAACGGACTTCAAATTCAAGGTGATGGGAAAGGAGTACACCCCGCAACAGGTCTCTGCTTTCATTCTCCAGAAAATAAAGAGGGATGCCGAAGCTTTCCTGGGGGAAGAGATAAAGGAAGCGGTGATTACGGTTCCAGCTTATTTCAACGATAACCAGAGGCAGGCAACAAAGGATGCCGGATTAATTGCCGGCCTTGACGTCAAACGTATAATAAACGAGCCTACAGCTGCTTCACTGGCTTATGGAATTGACAAGCTGAACCAGTCACAGAAAATACTTGTCTTCGACCTTGGAGGAGGAACCCTGGATGTCACAATAATGGATTTCGGCGAAGGCGTATTTGAAGTGGTATCAACATCAGGCGACACCAGTCTGGGTGGCACTGACATGGACGAGGCCATCATAAAATTCCTTGTTGATGATTTCAAGAGCAGGGAAGGAGTGGACCTTTCCAAGGATAAAAATGCATACATCAGGCTCAAGGATGCAGCTGAGAAGGCAAAGATTGAACTCTCATCAACAATGTCGACGGACATCAGCCTACCATATATAACTGCCACACAGGATGGCCCCAAGCACCTGAACTATACCCTTACCCGGTCAAAATTCGAGGAGCTCATTGAACCCATTGTCAACCGCTGCAAAACCCCACTGGACAAAGCTCTTGAGGGAGGAAAGATGGGCAAATCAGATGTCACAAAGATTATCCTTGTGGGAGGACCTACCAGAATACCTATGGTGAGAAAGTTTGTGGAGGATTACTTCGGCCGGAAGGCCGAAGGTGGAGTTGACCCAATGGAGTGCGTTGCAATTGGCGCATCAATACAGGGAGCAGTCCTATCCGGAGAGATAAAGGACATAGTTCTTCTGGATGTTACCCCGCTGACCCTTGGAATCGAAACACTTGGTGGTGTTACCACCCCCATAATTCCTGCCAACACTACAATTCCTACCAAAAAATCCCAGGTCTTCACTACCGCAGCGGATATGCAAACAGCAGTCACAATCCATATTGTACAGGGCGAGAGGCCAATGGCAGCGGACAATGTTTCACTTGGAATGTTCAACCTTGTGGGAATTCCGCCTGCACCAAGAGGTATTCCTCAGATCGAGGTAACATTTGATATAGACGCCAACGGCATACTGCATGTTTCTGCAGTGGACAAGGGTTCAGGCAAGAGTCAGAGCATTTCAATAAGTGCTACTAACAAGCTGTCGAAGGAAGAGATCGAGAAAATGAAGAAACAGGCTGAGGAGTTTGCAGAACAGGACAGGCAGAAGAAAGAAGAAGTGGAAAAGATAAACGCCGCGGAAACTCTCAGCTATACGATTGAGAAAACCATAAATGAGGCCGGAAACAAGATAGATGAAGCCGCAAAGAAGGACATACAGGAAGACCTCAAGCAGTTCAAGGAAGCCATTTCCAAGAAGGATATTGCAAAGATTGACGAACTCTCAGAAAAACTATCCAAGAAGATCCAGGACATAGGTGCCAAGATGTACCAGACACAGGACGCCGCAGGATCTGCAGGGGCAGAACAGCAGACTGAGCAAACATCCGGGACAGGTCAGGCCTCAGATGAAGGCAAAACAGTTGACGCCGACTTCAAGGAAAAATAAGCTGAGGGAGGAAGCCGGCATAGATGGCTAAGGACTATTATGAAATACTGGGTGTTAGCAGGGATGCAACGCCTGACGAAATAAAGAAAGCATTCAGAAATCTTGCCAAGAAATACCATCCCGATGCCAATCCGGATAACAAGGCACAGGCTGAGGAGAAATTCAAGGAAATCAGCGAAGCTTACGAGGTCCTGTCTGATGAGCAGAAGAGGAGAATGTATGATCAGACTGGCCACGTTGAATTCGGCTCAGGCGGAAGCAACTTTACCTGGCAGGATTTCTCACATTTCAACGACTTCAGTGATCTTGGGGACATATTCAACAGGATTTTTGGCGGGAATTTCGGTTTTGGAAATTCCGACAGCTTTTTCTCGGGCTTTCAGGGTGATCGTGGGGAAAACCTCGACCTCTTAACCAATCTCCGCATCTCACTGGAAGACGTGTACTACGGAGCCAAGAAGACTATCAAGTACAGGCGCAATGCTGAATGCCAGACATGCCATGGCACAGGTTCCAAGGATGGAAAGCTGGTTACTTGCAAGGACTGCAATGGAACAGGGCAACAGCGGGTAGTTCAGGGGCAGGGATTCTTCCGGATGGTTACAGTCACAACTTGCAAGACCTGCGGAGGAAGAGGAAAGGTGCCGTCTGTGGTATGCCCTGATTGCCATGGAACCGGGTCGGTTCCCGTGACTGAGAATCTGGAGATCACCGTTCCAAAAGGCGCCCCAGACAGGTTGAGGCTGAGAATAAAGGGAAAGGGGCAGTCCCACTTCGGCAGGACAGGGGATCTCTATGTTGCGCTTAACGTCGAAGAAACTCCTGACATGAAGCGTATAAATGACGATATCTACATTGTTGAAGAAATCGGCTTTCCCGAGGCTGCTCTGGGTGTTGAGAAGGATATTAAGCTTTTTCGTGAAACGCTCACCCTCAAGATTCCCGCAGGAACGCAGCCTGGAGAAGTCCTGCGCATAAAGGGGGCGGGTTTCCAGCACATGAACGGCAGAGGATCAGGAGACGTTCTGGTGGAAATCAGGGTAGCTGTGCCGAAACACCTGAGCCAGACCCAGAGGGAACTCATAGAAAAATTGATGGACGAACCTGCCAAAAAGCATTCCTGGCTTAGATCTTAATAACTTAGCAGCTTAATGGTCATCACCGAAAAATATTTCACATGACTAAGCTATAGATTATGGTGAAGATACTAATAGCATTCGACAACTCTGAAGCCTCCAAGAAGGCTCTGGCATTTGCGCTTAAGATGAAACCAATCGCTGACGAATTTATAATCTGCTATGTGGCTCCACTCATAGTCGGTGCAGGACCGAATTTCGATGCATATGTTCCGCCTTCAATGTATGAGCGGAATGACGCCACGTCTGAAGCCATATTGAATGCGGCAAAGGACCTGCTGGAAAACCAGAATGTCAACGCGACTTTCCTTAAGCTGGACGCACCGGGAGAGCAGATCGCCAGATCCATGACCGGGGCTGCCCTTGAGCGCGGAGTGGATCTGATAATCACAGGGACAAGGAAACTCTCCGGACTCAGTAAGGTGCTGCTGGGTTCAGTGAGTTCAGAAATTATTAAGCTGAGCCAGATTCCTGTCCTGGTTGTGCCTCCATAATTGAATTAGAATAGAGCCGATCTTCCTAGCAGGGCCCGTCGTGACGGTAGTTGCAGGCATTCCAGTGCAACAATGGAGCCAAGTCATAATGATTTTATATGCCTGCGCCATCACATAGAACCTATGGGAAGCATAAGACCATCGAACATAAAAAGGATCGCCGAAGACCTTGTTAACAAAAACCCCGGGGTTTTCAACACGGACTTCAGTCAGAACAGGGGCGTTATAAAGAATTCAACCAATGACGTGTCAAAAAGAACGCTCAATCTGGTAGCTGGATATGTAACCAGATACGTTATAAAGAAAGAGACCAGAACCAAGAAGGAAATAGAGGAAGGCACCATAGTTAGCTGATCCTTCTATTTCGGAAACATATTATTTATTCTGTCAATACTCCATAGATGAATATGGAGAAGGTTTATGTAATTTCATATAAGAGAACTCCCATAGGCAAGTTTGGGAAGTCTCTTGCCGGTGTACCCGCTCCTGAACTGGGATCCCGTGCAGTGTCTGCCGTTGTCACTGATTCCGGACTCAAGCCAAGTAACATTCAAGAAGTTATAATGGGAAACGTTATAGGGGCTGGCGTTGGCCAGAATCCTGCCGGCCAGGCATCAACTCTCGCTGGTCTTCCTGACGGTGTTATAAAATATACTGTCAATACAGTCTGCGCCTCGGGAATGCTTGCGGTGGAATCCGGGTCCCGTGAAATAATGCTTGGAGAGAAAGATATTGTGGTGGCGGGCGGAATGGAGAGCATGAGCGGAACACCGCTTCTGATGCCATCCTATACCCGATGGGGAGTGAAGCAGCTTCTGAACAGGGACCTTAAGCTTGAGGATTCCATGCTTCTGGACGGTCTCATAGATGCATTCTATCATGAGCACATGGGCTACTCTGCGGAACAGTCTGCCAGAAAGTTCGGGATAACCAGGAAAGAGGCAGACGAATTTGCCCTGAGAAGCCAGGAACTTGCAAAAAAAGCATGGGCCCGGGGTGAGTTCCAGAAAGAAGCCATAAAAATGCCTGAGCTGTCTGTGGATGAAGGTATCAGGAATACCACCATGGAATCGCTTGCGGCGCTGAATTCTGCTTTTGCAAAGAACGGAGTCCTGACGGCCGGAAACTCATCCCAGCTGAGCGACGGGGCATCTGCGCTTCTTCTTGCATCTGAGAAGGCAGTCAGGGAATACGGGTTGAAGCCGGTGGCCGAAATAACAGGTTTCACCCAGGCATCACTGAATCCCAGGGATTTTGTTGAAGCGCCAGTTCCAGCAACAAGAGCACTGCTCAAGAAACTTGGGAAGGATATATCCTATTTTGATCTCGTGGAGCACAACGAGGCATTCTCAGTTGCATCGCTGGTTGTGAGGAAAGAGCTGAACATAGACCTTGACAGATTCAACGTCAACGGAGGGGCAACAGCAATAGGCCACCCTCTGGGAAACAGCGGGTCGCGTATTATTGTCACACTCATGAATGCCCTTAAGGAGAGAAAACTGACGCATGGCCTGGCAACAATATGCCATGGGGGCGGAGGAGCGCACTCACTCTCACTGGAGATGGTTGAATGAAGGTAACGGTCATCGGTGCCGGCACCATGGGGCGCGGCATAGCGCAGGTATTTGCGCAGGCCGGAAACAGTGTCATGCTGACAGATATCTATCCCAAGGCACTGGAAGACGCCGCTTCCAATATCAGATCATCCCTTGAGAGGCTTTCACGCAAGGGCGAGATCAAGGAGAATATTGACATCATCATGCAGCGAATCACCTCAACCCAGGAACTCTCGGCAGGTTCCGATTCGGATATGTTTGTGGAAGCAGTCATAGAAAAGGTGGAAACCAAGGAATCGCTGCTTGGCCAGATAAGCCAGATTGCAAGAAGAGATGCCATAATAGGCACAAACACTTCATCAATATCAATTAACCAGCTTTCAAGTTTTGTAACTTACCCGGAAAGATTCATCGGGATACATTTCTTCAATCCCGTGCCGGTCATGAAGCTCGTGGAGATAGTGAAGGGAGAAAGGACTCCTGAGAGCCTGGTGAGAAAGACGTTTGAGATAGTCAAGGCCCTGGGCAAGGACCCGGTTATTTCTCAGGACTTTCCAGGGTTCATATCCAACAGGGTACTTATGCCCATGATAAGGGAAGCAATTCTTGTGCTTGAGGAAGGAATAGCAACAAAGAATGATATAGACAAGACAATGAAGCTGGGAATGAATCATCCCATGGGACCACTTGAGCTGGCGGATTTCATCGGTCTGGATGTAACGCTTGACATAATGGAAGTCCTGTACCATGAATACGGAGATCCAAGGTTCAAGCCCCCGGTAACCCTGAGGAATCTGGTGAACGCCAGAAAACTTGGAAGGAAAACAAACGAGGGATTTTACAAATATTAGGTGATGAGTATGGAATACAGGGAAATAAGCGTGCATGATACTGAAGAGGTAAGGACAGTTACAATGAAGAGGGATAACCCTCTGAATCCCATAACCATAGATCTTCTTTCCGAAATCCAGGAAGCAGTCAATAATTCCGGCGAAAGGATCATAATAATAACTGGATCCAACAAGGCGTTCTCCGCCGGCGCAGATATCAAGGGATTCATGGACATAGATTCAAGGAAGGCCTACAGCTTCGCAATGAAGGGTCATGAGATAATGAATTTTTTCAACTCCTACCCAAGACCCATAATTGCTGCCATCCACGGCTTTGCACTGGGCGGAGGTTTCGAACTTGCACTGGCGTGTGACATGAGGGTAGCGCATCCTTCCACGATCTTCGGATTGCCCGAAGTCACACTGGGTATTCTTCCGGGCTTCGGAGGAACACAGCGCCTTACCAGGATTGTGGGCGAAACAAGGGCAATGGACCTCATAGGAAGAGGCCTCAGATTCAACGCACAGGAAGCCCTGTCAATGGGCGTTGTGAATTACATTGCCGAGGACTACATGCAGAAAACCATGGAAATCGCAATGGATTTTGCTGCCAAGCCAGTACAGTCACTTAAGTTCATAAAACACCTTGTCAGGTCAAGGCCGGACGACATGTACACCATGGAGGCAGAATACTTCGCAAGGGCGTTCGATCACCCTGACCGGAGGGAGGGAATCTCCGCATTTCTGGAGAAAAGGCCTGCAAGATTCAAGATCTCCAGTCGCAAGTAAGCCCACTTCTTCAGATGTGGGAGGAATTGCGACACTTTTATGTGAAGTTGTGAGATGCATTTCCGGAAAACCTCCTGGCTTGCATGGGTTAAGCCTGAGGTTGCCTGAGGGATTCGGCGGTGACACCGAGGGCTGTACAGCATACGCCTCTGCCTGAGTGGTGA
>JAKAQT010000124.1 GCA_021819605.1 Thermoplasmata archaeon | reverse complement strand
TCTTGTGGAATTTTCAAATGTCCTTATGCCCCGTTCACAGAGTATAACTGATCTGTTTCCACCCTGCAGTACATATTCAGCGGAACCAAGCAGTTCATCAATTGTGTTTCCCATCCCTCTCTTGAGTAGCACTGGCTTCCTCAATTCGCCGAGCTTGCTGAGAAGGGTGAAATTCTGCGCGTTTCTGGATCCCACCTGAAGTATGTCCACATCCCTGAAAAATGGGAGCTGGGAAATATCCATGATCTCAGATACAACCGGCAGACCCGTCAGTTCCTTTGCCCTTAGAAGCTCCTTTATTCCCTGCTCCCCGTATCCCTGGAACGAGTACGGGCTGGTTCTTGGCTTGAACGCACCACCACGTATTATGCTGGCGCCTGCTTTCTTCAGTTCAAGGGCAAATTCGTCCATGCCGTCGAAGTCTATGGAACATGGGCCCGCGGCAACCTGCACTGGCCTGGATCCTATCATGGATGATCCCGCTTCAACAATTGTGTCTGTGTTGTTTGTTTCCCTATCATAGAGGAACTTGGCCGATCCCTTTCTTTTTAAATTCACATTATTACCGGACTTACCCTCTGCATGATTCAGGGATCCGGAACTTACGTACTCATTACTCATCTCCATACCCATACTGCTGCCTCCCAAAGTGAATTGATGATTTTTTATTCATCTTGAATTCATTGTATTTCATCTAGTAAATTACCTGCCCCTTTATCTTTATTTAAATGTACCTGAGACTCTTGAATCTTACCCAAAATGTAATGATATAATTTAAACATTGTTGTCTTTTATGCAACATTACATATGGACAAGAATTCACAGGCCTGAGAAAATAAACTTAAAAATCCACTTATGTGTCACCGGCAATAACCTGTTACAAAAAGATTTATAAGTATCGTATCTAATATTTCATCTCAATGAATGCTATAGCTAAATTCATTCTGTTGGCTATCCCATACTTTCTGATGGTTTTGGGGATAGGCATATATAATAGGGTGAACCCGAAACTTGGAGGATGGCCATTTTTCTACTGGTATCAGCTAGTTTGGATCTTCGTTGCGGCCATATTAACTTCGGCCGTATACCTTGTGGAAAGAAGGGAAAAGGCTTCCAAGAAAGGTGATGCACAATGAGCTACACGTTTGCCCTGACCGACTACGTAATATTTTTTGCAATAGTCATAGGGGTACTGGTGGCAGGTTTTCTCGGACATTTCTGGAGGAAGCCCACCACTTTTAAGGACATCCAGGAGTGGGGAATTGGCGGCAGGCGTTTCGGCACTGTTGTCGTATGGTTCCTGCTTGGCGGAGACCTCTATACAGCTTATACACTGGTTGCCGTACCGGGTTTGGCCGCAAGCAGCGGTGCGCTGGGTATGTTTGCAATAACTTATGGTATCATGATATATCCAATAGTTTACGCCACTATGCCCAGGATGTGGAATGTATCCAAGAGGAGAGGGTATGTTACTGCATCAGACTATGTTAAAGACCGTTTCAACAGCAGAATGCTTGCAATGCTCATTGGACTGACGGGAGTTGTTGCTGAAATACCGTACATTGCACTTCAGATTGTGGGCATAAAGTTCGTTATGTCCTCGCTGGCAATTCCTGCAATAATAGGACTGACAATAGCATTTCTGCTTGTTGCCGGATTCACATTCTTCAGTGGTCTCAGGGGACCAGCCCTCACTGCAATAATTAAGGATGCCATAATATGGGCTGCAGTCATAGTAATAGTTATATATGTCCCACTGAAGCTTGGAGGCTTCGGTCACATGTTTTCAGCTGCAGCAGCTATTTCTCCAAGTACAGTAAGTCTTTCGCCTGCACTTGAACTTGGATATGTAACACTTGCGCTGGGATCCGCTCTGGCACTTTTCCTGTATCCTCATGCAATCACCGGCACCTTGGGCTCAAAAAGCTCAAAGACCATAAAGAGGAATTCTGCTCTACTTCCATTATATAATGTGCTCCTCCTCTTTGTTGCCATAATAGGTATTGCCGCCGTAGTACAGAATAATGGCCTGTATTCATCTTCCACAAGCAGCCTTGCTTTTCCGGACGTTATACTTCACACATTCCCCTCTGCTTTCACCGCATTCGCCTTTGCTGCCGTGGTTGTTGGAAGCATAGTGCCAGCATCCATAATGGCCCTAGCATCAGCTAATCTGCTCACAAGGAATGTTTATCTGGAATACATAAACCCGAATGCATCGAGTGCAACACAGTCCCTTCTCTCCAAGGTGCTGGTTATTGTGGTCATAGCACTGGCCCTTGCATTCTCTTTCGTTCCGGCAGCATCCGGGGAAATAGTATATCTTCAGACATTCGGTGGTGCATTCATTCTTCAGACGCTGCCTGCAGTTTACCTTTCCCTCTACACAAGAAAGCTGAACAAGTATGCTGTCGGCCTTGGCTGGGCAGCAGGGCTGGGAACTGCGCTCTATGCACTGTTCGAAATCGGGTTCAAGAGTTCCCTGTATAAGCCCATCGATTTCATTTACGTTGGGATACTTTCACTTGTAGTCAACCTGGCAGTCCTGGCAGTTACGATGCTGGTGGTGGTTGCCCTTAAGAAAGTGAAGGAAGAAGGTATAATAGAGAACGCTGAATTTCAGGACATAAGTGAAATGGATTAAATTCCCAATATTTTTCAATTTACAACATTAATTTTCCATACAGACTTCATCTGGATAATATAATTAAACGGAAAGGCCATAGCTGAACCTATTATGTTCCCCAGCAGTGGATAAATACCAAAGAAATGCAACAGAGAAAGCTGAATAGATATTGCTATTATATTTCCAAGCAGGTTCAAAACCTGGAATTTCCCAAGTCTGATAAAAATTCCCCTTAGAGATGACTCGTGAAACCCTTCATTTCTGGTAGTCCAGTACTCGTTCACCATGAATTCAAGACTCACTCCCGTAAAGAATGCTACTGCATCTATTTCCACGATTCTGCTATATCCAAGCAGCCTCAGCCCCAGGTAGGTAACGATCTCAAGGACAAAAAAGCCAAGATAACCCGATAGAGAATATTTTATTGAACGGAACAGATTCTTCCTGATAAGTTCAACCATTCTGTCCCTGAGCCGATGGCTTATCATTGCACTGAAATCACAATAAAGAATAAGCCATTAATCCTTGCCTTCTGATTTTACCTTATGTTAACTGGAAAATAACGTTGCTTCTTCGGGGATGAATCCTGCGTCGATTTGTAATTATGCGATCCGTTTTCCGAGCGCCTGTATTGGCAAGCCATTCCCCGGAGGAATAAAAATGTTAATATCGACTGTTTAAAATCACACATTGATTTCAGCAGAAGACGGAGGAAGCTGACGAGCTCATACAACCTTCTGGCCGGAGTCACTTTCTGACATTTTTTCCGTAAACACCACGCAGTGCCCTGTTGTAGTCCTTTTCGATCTCATTAAGCCAATCAGGATGCAGATCCGAAGCGCGCTTCAGGAACTTGTCAAACCTTAGTATGTCCTTTGTGCCGTAGTTTTCAACCCTTACAAGGAATAAGAATTTAAGGAACTGAAGTGCGTATATGAGTTTCTCGATGTCCTCCTGCGGAACCACCTGATCTTTTGATCCTGTCTTGGTGGCTTCACTTATTCTTAAGTATGTGGAATAGATCTTCATCTTCCTGAAGACCTTCATGAATTCATCATTCTGCAGTATGTTTGCATTCTTTGCCAGTATCTGACTGAATATCTCTTCCAGATTTTTTCCATAAACGGAAGATAACATTTCCTGGTTCAGCGCATTCTCTGCCTTCTGCTGCATGGTTACTATCTCAAACCTGTATTTATCCCTGATTTCATTGAGCACGAGTTTTGTCACCCTGATTATTTCATCTATGAGTTCAGGGTCAGTTTTTCTCATGATCTCCACAAGGGCACTATTCAGATCGGA
>JAKAQT010000123.1 GCA_021819605.1 Thermoplasmata archaeon | reverse complement strand
GATCTTTCACTAAATTACAGATATTTTAATATTGCTTGAACCATTTGTTTGTTCAACAATGGAAATACGCCAGCTCAGGGAAAGTGATGCTGAATCGGTCATTGAAGTGGCCAGGTTAAGCTGGGAATGGACATACCAGAGCATATATTCCCATGAATTCATAGAATCATGGATAAGGGAGAAATACGCGAAACATGCAATTTCCGACCAGATCACACGATCTGCTTCCGGCCAGAATGGCATTTTTCTTGGGGCTTTCCAGAACAACAAACTGATAGGTTTTATTCATGCAGTTGTAAATGATTTTGAAACAGAAATTGCCAGACTCTATTTTCTTCCAGGATTCACAAGACGAGGATTTGGTTCTGAACTGCTAAGAACAGCAGAGGAGATACTGCGTTCAAGAGGCCTGCGCCGGGTCAGGCTGTATGTGCAAAAACAGAATAACATAGGAATTGTATTCTACCAGAAGCACGGCTACTCCGATGCAGGCTATTGTGATGATGATATTGAAATGGTGAAAACCTTCCAGGACCGTCGTGGAATTTAATTTGCATTGAACAAGATGGTACATGGAAGCTCCCTTAGATGAACATTTCCTTATCGCCTGCCCGCAATGAAAAATAGTATGCAACAGTTCAGGTAAAACCGTGCTTCACCAGGTTGAAGAATGACTTCTCCATGACTTTCCTGCTCAGCAGAAGCCACCCCATCAGCCCGTATGAGAATATTACCGTGGCAATGCCGAAATGGATTAGAAAAACTCCTGTTAAGGACAGGATGACATATGCTATGACCAGTGGCAGAAAAATGATAAATGTGCCTTCAGATAAGCTGCCGCCAAAAGTTCTGGACTGGACCTTTATGACATTCAGGTTGATTATGGTGGCATAAACAAAAAATGGGAAGAACAGAAGCAGTGGAACTAATATCGATATGGTAAAGCTCTCAAATGGCAGAGCGGACAAACTTGAAAAATATGCATAAATTAGGTACGCAAATACTGGTGATGAAACAATGGCCAGGAGAATCAACCTACCAGAAACGTAGTTCCTGACCGCAACGTGAGGCTCCAAAGTGTTCCATCCGATCCATATCCTTTCATTTATTATCGAGTAAAACAGCAGGAAAGACATCAGGAACATATAGTACAATATTACAACCAGCGAAATTCCGGACCCAATGGAAGGGAAATAGAACGTAAGAAGAATGAGTAGGATGAAAATCACTGAGGATACAAGCATCATGCCTGCCATTGTCACCCGGCCCAAACCTTTCTTGCCTGAAAGTGGGTTTACCCTTGTGGCTGGAAACGTCATTGTTGCGGAAAATTTCAACAGAGGGTTCTGCTTGGACCATCCGCTGAAATTTATTGGGTGCTTTACATTGTTCCTGACCATTACATTTCTGAAGTGAAGTACTGCATCGTCCCTGTTCAGAATTGAACTCCAGGTCATAGCCATTGCGACAGCAAGAATGGCAAATGCTCCAATCAAAGAAAACTGCCAGTTGTTGCCTGAAATATTTGAAATTGCCGGAGGAAAACCAACAAGGCCAAGGATGCCAAGACCAGCAACCAGGATGAGCAGCATATTTGTATCCCTTATCTGCCCGAATATCTGGAGAAGGAACCCCAGTACGGAGCTTGCAAGGATCGACAGGAAGAAAAGTGCCGTTGCATATGTCGGAACAGATGCTGTTGAAAAAAATGAAATTGTGGAGAAAATAAGAAATGAAGGAAGAGACATAAACATGAGAGAATAAATTGAGAATGCTTTTGAAAGAGTGGAAGCTCGTGCACCGTAATTTGCCAAAAAATCCAGATCTGATTTCACAAATGCATTTCTGGAGAATAACTGGAAAATGTCAAATTCAATTACTGTAAATACTGTAACTATGAGTATCCGGTAATCAAAGGGCACGACCTTGCCAATCCTTAAGGAGAGGGTATCAAATTCCAGCAGGATCAGACCTGAAATCAGGTAAACTATGGCAAGTATTATAAGCTGGGCATCAGGAATTCGTGACTTGATCAAAAACTTTGTAACAGCTGGCCTCATACGTCACATCATCCTTCCAAGCCTCGCTTCTATGGTCTCCCCTGACCCTATGTCAGTCTCAATTTCGTCAATTGTGCCGGCCCATTTGATCCTGCCTGAAGAAAGTATCATTATTCGGTCCGTAAGGCGTGAAGCAGTTGACACCACATGGGTTGAAAGGAGCACTGTGGCTTCTGTTTTCTTCACAAGCCTCACCACTGTCTCCTGTATGTTCAGATCAAGATAATTCAGGGGTTCGTCCATTATGAGCACCTCGGGATTATGGACAAACACCATTGCCAGGGCCAGCCTCTGTGTGTTTCCCCTGGAAAGAGTGTAGGCCTTGGAGAGCCTCAGGTGCGCAAGATCGAAGAGGTCGATCATCTTCTCCGTGGATGATACAATGTCATCAACACCCCTGAGAAGGGCTGAATACTGGATGTTTTCCTGCACGGATAGAAGCCTGTATGGAGAGGCATCCTCAGGAAGGTACCCAAACCGCCTCTTTATCTCCCTCTTCTCAGGGTTCTCCCCCAGTATGCGAACCGTGCCTGACCTTGGCCTGAGAAATCCCGTTGAGATCTTAAGTGTTGTTGATTTTCCTGCCCCGTTTGAACCTATGATTGAGATCTTATCCCCCCTTTCCAGGCTGAAGGAAACGTCCTGGAGGACATCAGCATCGCCATAGGAGAAGGATACGTTCTCGAATTCCACAACCGGAGTCATTGATATAGAACGGTTTCACTGAATAAAAATATTGTTCTCAGGGACTGGAAAAAATCATGCCCTGGATTTTGATTCAACGAATACTGAAGAACCGCTGTCATACAGAACCGGAGCAACTTTAGCCGATATGCCGAAATTGATGTTCTGGAGATCCTCGGAAATCTTCCTGACCTCTACATCCTGCCTGACCAGGATTTTCATGCTTTCCCGGGAATATACCACCATGGAATTTTCAGGGAGATACGGCAGCATCTTCACATCTGGAGTTATTGTTGCCACCAAATCCATCTCAATCTGCCCGGTTCCGCTGACTTCCCTCTGCAGGAGCCTGAATCCGCTTGGATCTATGAGAACACCTATTCCACTGCTGTAGCCGCTCCCAGAAATTTTGCGATAAGCATCCGTGACTCCCAGGGAGATGTTGCCAGACTTTGACCAGTCCAGTCCCGGCATATGCGTGCTCCTTTTCACCAGGGAAAGCTCATGTTCAGCAACAACCGATTTCAGCAGCATTGCCTTAAATGAATGCATAGCCCTGTCCCTCTCCATTTCAAGCATGCTGTCGCCAGACCCTTTTTTAACGGAGAAACCATAAGAAATGTAGGATAGTGTGTAGAGTTTTTCTGGATCTTCTGGCACGGCAACGCCATCCTGTTTCCATGGAACAGTGGCAAATGGAAGCCCCAGCAGCTCGTCAATATGCATATCCTGTTTCATTGATTCCTTCTGGTCCTCCCTGTGGGCCTCATGATGCTTCTCGCCCTCCAGCCCAAGTTCGGCACTTTCTCCCAGGAGGGTGGAGGCCTCAGCCCAGCCTTCCCTTATCTTCTTGAAATCTTCGGGCGCATACTGATAAAGAAGCCGCATGAATTCGCCAAAGTGCGTAACCTCCTCCTTGGCTATGTCCTCGTGTACCTTCTTGAATGGGCCATCTGGCATAATCTTGGACTGCTGAAGGTAGAAATTGATTGCGTCCAGCTCTGCCACAAGTGCCAGCCTTATGGACCTTACGGTTTCCTCATCATCCAGCTTTTCTTTTCTTACCAGTTCTGATGGGTCCTTTGAGAACATGATTTAACATGTTATTTTATTATATAACTGTTGATATTTCATTACAAATTACAAAATACGACCACATGATATTTAAGAAAAATATTGAAAACAGCTAATTTGCTGGATATATGTATCTTGAGATTGAACTCAACAGAATTAACTTTCACCTGTTGCGGGCCATCGTTTCCTGGCAAAGGACCCAGAATTC